>NZ_VHLB01000191.1:0-2740 GCF_006547365.1 Myxococcus sp. AB056
CCCCGAAGCCCCCCGAGCCGGCGCCCCGGGCTCCGAAGAAGCGGCGCCCATCGGAGGAAACGGAGGCCGAGTCGGCCCGCCCTGCCGCGACGCCAACCCAGGCGGCTGCGTCCCACCACCAGCGCCCTGCGGAGCCACCGGCATGGCCGAAGCCACAGCAACTCCTGGCGCGGGAACACCACCATCGAAGTCCTCGGACACAGCCGCCCCGTCCTCGACGACCTCGCCCTCCTCCAGCACCTCCCCTTCCTCCAGGAGGTCAATCTCCTCCGCGGGCGCCGACTCCAGCGCGAACGGAGGCGGCGCGACGGCACGCGGCGTCTCCGTCGGCGTGAGTCGCGGCGGCGAGGCAGGCCGCGCCCCCCCACCCACTGGCGTCAGCGTCGGAGGCACGGGCACCTCGGGCGTCACCACCCGCATCCCGCCGTCCTCCCCGAAATCAATCCGCGCCACCGGAGGCGCGGACGACGACAGCGGGTCCAACGAATGCGAGCTCCCCGAAGCGGCCGGCGCCCACCGGCCCGAGCCTGAATCCTCGGGCTCCGTGTCCGGGTCATCGCCGCTCAAGTACTGCCCGGGCGCGAGCCCACCGAACATCCCTTCCGCCTCGGGCTCCGCTCTCACGGGCGCGGGAGGCGGAGGCGTCATGCTCATCGCGGCGGGCATCGAAGGGAGCGCCACGGCCGCGGTCCGCTGCGGACGCTTCGTCGAGGCCATCTGGATGAATCGCGTCTCGCGCTTGATGCCGTAGCGAAGCTCCTGGAACTGGAACAGCCGCAGCTCCGGCGTGACGTACGGAACGATGCGCAGACCGGTGATGAACCCCAGCGCATCCGCGTGCTCGATTTCCAGCGGGCTGGCCATGGCCACCTTGAGCCGCCGGCCTTCCTGCTCCAGCGGGAAGGCCTGGTGCTTCTCCGCCAGTGCCGCGGGAAGCAGTTGCAGCACCGCGTCCGGTGCCGCCACGAAGTCCGCTTCCTGCGCCACCGGGTAGCGGCACATCTCCCCCAGCACCATGGCCAGGGTGTCGATGTCGAGGATGTCCAGCTCGACAAGGTTGGAGCCCAACCTTCCGCCGTAGATGAGCTGGGCCCGGAGGGCTTCGTCGAGCTGCGCCTGCGTGATGAGGCCCTTGCGGACCAGGATCGCTCCGAGCTTTTCGGCCATGTCCGGCCGATTCTAGACGCCTTCTCAGCGACTGAGACGCCCCTCCCACCGCGTGGCCGCTGCATGCCAGCCAGGCCGCACGACCGGCGCCACAGGCACCTGCGCCGAGTGAAACCAAGGCCCTGGCCCAAACCCCACGCCGCAACGGAAAACCAATACTCACCGTGAAGCGGAAAATCTCCAACCACACCGTTCCGGCCACGGAACCCATGGCAATCACAAGGAATTGACGGTTTCTCAGGATATGACTGGGAGTGCAGTCAAACCCGCCAAGGCTTCACTCCCAGGAGAATCGATGAAACGCATCCCACTCGCATGTCTGGTCACGGCGCTGGTCACGGGGGCGCCGGCGGCGCTGGCCTCCGATGAGGTCTGCCAGCAGGAAGAAGTTTCCTCTTCGTCACAGCGGCTCACGAAGGTGGGCGAGGACGTCTTCCGTCGCTTCGAGACGACCCACCCCTACGCCACCACGCAGATTCGCGCCTCCGACGGCCCCATCCACACGGACGTCATCACCCACGCTGGGGCGGCGTACATCGCGCCCCACTTCGAGCGGCTCGACCTGGAGGATGGCGACTTCGTCGTGGTGCGCTCGCCGGACAACTCCCGGTCGTGGCGCTACGACAACTCGCACCCGGGTGCGCGCAGTGGCTTCTGGGCCATCCACATTGCCGGTGAGACAGCCATCATCGAGCTGCACAGCCGCGACAGCGTGAGCCGCCGCGGCATCCTCAACAAGCACGGCTACTCCATCGACCGGTACGCCCGGGGCTACACCAACGCGGAGATGGGCGTGTCGAACGACAAGGCGCTGTGCGGCCCGGACGACACGCAGTGGGCGCCCTGCTACGCCTCCAGCGACCCCACCCTCTACGGCCGCGCTCGTCCAGTGGCGCGCCTGCTCATCAACGGCTCCGGTGCGTGCACGGGCTGGCTCGTGGGCAGCCAGGGCCACCTGATGACCAACCAGCACTGCGTCGGTACGGCGAGCGAAGCGCAGAACACCCAGTACGAGTTCATGGCGGAAGGCGCGAGCTGTTCGACGAGCTGCGCGAGCTGGTTCGGTTGTCCGGGCAACGTCATCCCGGGCGGCACGCTGGTGAAGGTGGACGCGCCGCGTGACTACGCGCTCATCCAGTTGTCCCAGAACCCGGTGAACACCTACGGCTACCTCCAGCTGCGCTCGTCCGGCGCCGTGGTGAACGAGCGCATCTACCTGCCGCAGCACCCGGCCGGCCACGGCAAGAAGATCGCCGTGCGCTCCACGGATGCCCGGGATGAGTCCGGCTTCGCGGAGATCTACAGCCGCAATGAGGCCTCCTGCCAGTCCGGTGGCCCCAACGACATCGGCTACTACGCGGACACGCAGGGCGGCTCCTCCGGCTCGCCCGTCATCGGCCATTCGGACAACCTGGTGGTGGCCCTGCACCACTGCGCCAACTGCCCCAACCGCGGCGTGCCCATCGAAGCGGTCATCAGCCACCTGGGTACCAGCCTGCCCCAGTGCGCGCTGCCCGCCGCCGACTGCCCCAACCCCGGCGGCAACGGTGAGCCGCCGGGGTTGGGGCAGTCG
>NZ_VHLB01000192.1:0-2346 GCF_006547365.1 Myxococcus sp. AB056
GGATGCGCTGGCGGCGTTCGGGCCCCGGGACATTCCGCGCATCGACGAGGTGTCGCTCGACGGCACCGTGCTGGCGTTCACCGCGGGCCTGTCGGTGTTCACCACGTTCCTCTTCGGTCTGGTGCCGGCGTGGCAGACGTCGCGCGTGGAGCTGGCGCGCGTGCTCCGGGCCTCGGGTGAGGGCGCGGGCGGCGCCGCGCACCACCACCGCACCCGCGCGGTGCTCGTCGTGGCGGAGACGGCGCTGGCGGTGCTGCTGCTGGTGTGCGCGGGGTTGTTGCTGCGCAGCTTCGTGCACCTGCAAAGGGCCAAGCCCGGCTTCGACCCCGAGGGCGTGCTGACGGTGAAGGTGGACCTGCCGCCGCTTCACTATGGCTTTGGGACCGCCGCGCCCGCGGCCTTCTATGACACGTTGCTCGAGCGGCTGCGGGCGCTGCCCGGCGTGGAGCAGGTTGGTGCCGTGAATGGGCTTCCATTGGATGGGGCCCGGTGGACCGTTCCCGTGAAGGACCCAATGCGGCCGGTTCCGGAGGGGACGGAGCCATGGCAGGCCAGCGTGCGCATCGTGACGCCCGGGGCGCTGGAGGCCCTGCGCGTGAAGGTGCTTCAGGGCCGGGGAATCTCGGCGGCGGACCAGGGCGCGGGTGGGCGCGCGGTGCTGGTCAACGCGGCGGCGGCGCGCCGCTTCTGGCCTGGCGAAGCGCCCTTGGGGCGTACGCTGGACACCGGCATGGACTGGGGCAGCGGTGCCATGGGCGGACGCGTGGTGGGCGTGGTGGACGACATGGCGCTGGAAGGGCTTGGCGCGCCGTCCCTGCCAGAGGTGTACGTGCCCTACGTGCAGGCGCGGACCACGAGCATGGTGGTGCTGCTGCGGACGAAAGGGGCGCCGCTCGACCTGGCTCCCGCGGCGCGCGCGGAGATTCGTGCGTTGGATGCGAGCCTGGCGCCAGGCAGCGTCCGCACGCTGGCCTCGGTGGTTGACCGCACGGTGGCGCCGCTGCGTTTCTACCTGTTGCTGGCGGGGGCCTTCGCGGCGCTGGCGATGGTGCTGTCGGCGGTGGGCCTCTATGGCGTCGTGGCCTACGCGGTGCTGCAGCGCACCCGCGAGCTGGGCATCCGCATGGCGCTGGGCGCGCGTCAGGCGCAGGTGCTGGGGCTGGTGCTCGGCCGCTACCTGGGGTTGACGGCGTGTGGGCTCCTCATTGGATTGGGGCTGGCGGCGGCCACCAGCCGCGGCCTCACGCACCTGCTGAGCGGCGTGCGGCCCACGGACCCACTGACGTACGTGGCGGTGGCGGCGGTGCTGTTGGCGGTGGCGGTCCTGGCGGTGCTGCTGCCCACGCGCCGGGCCGCACGCGTCTCCCCCGCGGTGGCGCTCCGGGCGGACTGAGCAGGCGTCCGGGGCCGCTTCGTCTCAACGGGGCGCGGCGGTCATCGTTCCGCGAGGAGGGACGGACGAGCTTGGAGGCGCGTTCCAGGGGCCGGGTCGCACCGTGGCACCGGGTGGCAACGCCGCCGGGCGTGGTCACGGTTGGCTTCGGAGGCGAGGTGCGCCCTCCAGGACGAAAGGGGTCGGTCATGAAGCTCAAGGTGATTGGGATGATCGCGGGTCTGGCGTCGGGCGGCGCGGCTCTGGCGCAGGGCTCGCAAGAGCCGTCGATGCCACAGGAGCCACCGATGCAGCAGGACCCATCGATGCAGCATCCACCCAGCAGCGGCTCGCAGACGTCCGGCGGCATGCAAGGCAGTCAGATGCAGGGCCAGCAGGAGCTGAGCGGCTCCGTGGTGGCCCTGCGGAAGGACAAGGTCTTCATCAAGGATGAGAACGGCGCGGTGGTGGCGATGGGCGTGAACCACTCCACGCAAATCGATGGGAAGCCCATCGAGAAGCACCGGGACATCCACAGCCACCTCCGGCGTGAAATCAAGGAGGGGGACCAGGTCCGGACCAAGTTCAACGTGGAGAAGACGACCGAGAACATGGCGTCTTCCATCGAGAAGATGAACAAGTAGTCCACGCCGCACGGAACGGCCGCGGTCTGGAGCGTGACGGTGCAGGTTCACCGCCGCTCCGGCCGCGGCTTCCGCCGTTCCCGGATGCCTGAAGGGACTCGGCTGGCGCCGGACTTCCGTGAGGCGTTGAAGCTGCATTGCCTGCTCGACGCGATTGAGAAGGCGTCGGCGATGGGGCGGCGACAGATGTGGACGGAGTCGCTCTAATGAGCTTCAGCTTGTCGAGTTAAGAGGTAGGCCGGCGTGAGCGAAGTAGGCGCGGAGGGTGGCAGGGCGGTGCTGGAGCCGCCGAAACTCCCTGCGCGCCTGTCGACGCAATTCCTCAATGCT
>NZ_VHLB01000193.1:0-2237 GCF_006547365.1 Myxococcus sp. AB056
CGGTTGCGGGGCGGGCAGCTCTTCGGCGGGGGGCGGTCCGACGGGCAGCGGCTCGTCGTGGACAGGGCGCGTCAGCCAGTAGGAGAGGGCGGCGCTCAGGATGAGCACGCCCAGGCTCACGCCGGGAATGACGAGCCAACGGATGAGGGACGACCGGTCGGACATGGACGCCTGGAGGATATGCCTCCAGGGCTCACTTGCACGAGCGCTGCTCGGGCTTGCCCTTCATGCACTGGGCCAGTGGAGCGAACCGCGCCTCGGCTTCCGACACCGCATCGTCCACCGGCTTGTCGCACTCCGAGGCGGCCAGCGTGCCCTGAATCTCGAAGAGGCGCAGCACTTCATGGCAACGCTGCTGGAAGTGCTTCACGCCTTCCTTGAACAGCGGCCGCATGACCTCCGGCGAGAAGCCGTAGCCGCTGGCCGTCTGGAGCTGCGAGTCCGGACGGAACATCCACGACGAACGCCAACTGGAGGCCACCTGGTCGAAGCGGGCGGAGCCCAGCCACATGCTGGTGGCCGCCTTGAGGGCCCCGGGCTCGCGCGGGACGAAGCCCGTGCCCGTGCGGCGGCAGAAGGCGTTGACGCTGGCGGCGTCGGCCACGTTCGCCAGGCGCTCCACGCAGACGTTGTACTCCGCGAAGCGCCGGCCCACGGCGGCCATCTCTCCCTGCTGCACCTCACCCACGCGCGGCTGGGCGACGAACAGGTCGATGGTGCGCATCAGCACGCTGACGGCGTTGTCCGGCGGGTTCTCCGGTGACGGCTCCGCGCCGCCGGTGGAGATGACCAGCACGCGCTCGGCACCGCGCTGAACGGCTTGGAGCAGCGGCAGTCCGGAGCGCACGCCGCCGTCGAAGAAGGAGCCCTTCATCCGCCCGGTGTGTGATGGCAGCCACGGCACCGGGTCGGCGAGCACGGGCTCCACGATGGAGGCGACGACGCCGTTGATGATGCCCTCCACGCGCTGCTGCTCGGTGGCGTTCGGGTCGATGTTCGCCGGGTCCTGGTCGCTGATGCCGAAGACGTCACCGGTGTCGAAGTCCACGGAGACGGCCACCAGCTCCGTGCCGTTGGTGAGCTGCTCGGGGACCACCGCTGCGCGGAGCTTGCCGTAGATGCCGTCGAACTGGACCAGGCCACGCAGGTTGGAGGCAATCTTCCAAATCCAGGTGTTGTTGACGCAGTACAGGTCCGACTCCACCGAGCAGGTGTAGTTGCTGACGAGCAGCTGGCGCGCGGCCTCTTCGTGGCCCGGCGTGTGGAACAGGTCCACCAGCGTGCTGATGAGCGCGCCGGTGCTGCTGCCCGCCGCCAGGTCGATGCGCGCGTCTCCACACCCCTCCGGCGCGGGCTTGCCACGGCACTGCTCCAGCACGCCGAGCAGCCGCCAGATGGCCCCCGCGCTGAACGCGCCATTGGCGCCGCCGCCGCTCAGGACAATGGCGTTGGATGGGCGTCCCAGCGTGCGGTTCCACTTGCGGACGCTGACGTACTGCGCGGCGGACTCGGCGCCTTCGCGGATGCCGCGGCTGAGCACCTGGAGGGGCACGCGGTCCCCTTGGGCATCATGCAGGGCCACCAGCGACGCGGCGATGCCCAGCGTGTTGGCCAGGAAGCGCGCGGCGTCCACTTCGCGCGGTGAGGGCGCGGCGGGGTCCACCGTGGTGGGCAGCGACGGCAGGCCCCACTGCGGCGACTCCATGGCGCTCTTGAGGAAGCGCTCGTAGCACGCGCTGTTGCTGCCGCCCGCGCTCTGCTTCAGGCAGTCCAGTTGCTCGAGGATGGGCTGGGGCGCGTTGCCCATCGCGGACATCCAGCGCGCGGCTTCGGCGGGGTCGGCGTAGGCGTCCACCAGGTGCGTGCGGGTGAGGCGCGCCGCGCGCTCCTGGATGGGCACGGGCAGCGGCGCCGCCTGCGGGTCCCCGGGGGTGTTCAGCGCGTCGAGGATGTAGCCCGTGCGCAGGAAGCAGCCACTGGAGACGGTGGCCAGCGCGGTGAGACACAGCAGGTACGTGGTGCTCCGGTTCATGGGCGTCCCCCCGAAAGGCGCGCGACGCCGCCGCGTGCCGTGCCTGGGCCCGCCGCCTCGTCGGGGAGGATGTTAGCGCATGCGCACGTGCGGGCGCGGCGCGGAGTGTGTGGAAGGCGACGGCCGTGAGCTGCTCAGGGACGGCGCTCACGGCCGCGCCAGCCTTCCCCTACGGATACACCTCGCGGCGGGGCAGGGGGGGCTC
>NZ_VHLB01000194.1:0-2046 GCF_006547365.1 Myxococcus sp. AB056
CCGCCGAGCAGCCTCGCCTGCGCGTGGAGCTGCCCCCCTCCGAAGCGGAGGCCGCCCGGCTCCGCGAGGCCGAGGCCGCCCACGACCGCGCCGAGGCCCTGGCCCGCCAGCGCACCGAGGCCGCCCAGGCCGCCCGCACCGCCACGGACGCCGCCGAGCGCGCCCGGCTGGAGGCGGAGGCCCGCACCCTCAAGGAGCGCGAAGAAGAGGAGAAGCGCGCCGAGTACCGCGCCAAGAAGGCCGCGGACGACGAGGCCCGGGAGCGCCGCAAGCGCGAGCAGGTTGAAGCCCAGCGGCTGATGGAGGAGGAGCGCGCCCGCGAGGCCGCCGCCGCCGAGGAAGCCCGCCGCGCCGAGGAAGCCGCCGCGCGCGCCAAGGTGGAAGCCGAGGCCGGCCGCACCCTGGCCCAGGGCCTGGACAAGACCCGGAACCAGGGCTTTATGGCCCGGCTCAACGGCCTGTTCGGCCAGCAGCGCCAGGTGGACGAGTCGGTCCTGGCGGAGCTGGAGGAAATCCTCTTCACCGCCGACATCGGCGTGCGCACCGCCAACCACCTGGTGGAGGTGGCCCGCGAGAAGCTCAAGCGCAACGAGCTGAAGGACCCCGAGCGCATCAAGGGCCTCATCCGCGACGAAGTCGCCCGCATCTGTGACTTGCCCGTACCGCGCTCCCTGGAAGGCGGCGGCCCGCCGCACGTCGTCATGGTGGTGGGCGTCAACGGCGCCGGGAAGACGACGACCATCGGCAAGCTGGCCGCGAAGCTCACCAGCGAGGGCAAGAAGGTGGTGTTGGCCGCGGGTGACACCTTCCGCGCCGCCGCCACCGAGCAGCTCGACGTGTGGGCCGAGCGCGCCCAGGCCCAGTTGGTGAAGGGCGCCGAGGGCGGAGACCCCAGCGCCGTCATCTTCGAGGCCGTCAAGAAGGCGAAGGAGGAAGGCGCGGACGTCCTCATCGCGGACACCGCCG
This sequence comes from Myxococcus sp. AB056, assembly GCF_006547365.1. Taxonomy (NCBI): domain Bacteria; kingdom Pseudomonadati; phylum Myxococcota; class Myxococcia; order Myxococcales; family Myxococcaceae; genus Myxococcus; species Myxococcus sp. AB056. The sequence continues at coordinate 967 of NZ_VHLB01000194.1, forward strand.
GCCGGCTCCACACCAAGGCTCCGCTGATGGAGGAGCTGAAGAAGGTGAAGCGCGTCATGGACAAGGCCCTGCCCGGCGCGCCGCACGAGGTGCTGCTGGTGCTGGACTCCACCAACGGCCAGAACGCGATTCAGCAGGCCAAGCAGTTCCACGAGGCCGTGGGCGTCAGCGCCATCGCCCTGACGAAGCTGGACGGCACCGCGAAGGGCGGCGTCGTCATCGGCATCTGCGACGAGCTGAAGCTCCCCGTCGTCTGGGTGGGCGTGGGCGAGAAGGTGGCCGACCTGCGCCGCTTCGAGCCGCGCGAGTTCGTCCGCGCCCTCTTCGACTGAGGGCCCGCGTCACTGCCCCGTCAACCCGGGGATGAGCTGCTCCAGCAGCTCCTTCGACTGGGCGTCTATCTCCTGGAAGGCCTCGAAGCCCTGCATGCCCTGGAGCGCCTCCAGGTCCATGCCGGGCAGCGACTGCAGGGCCTCCAATCCTTCCAGGCCCTCGAAGCCGCCCAGCAGCGACTCCAGACGGGGCTTGCCCAAATCCTCGTCGCCCTTCGCCTCCCGCCACCAGCGCGTGCGCAGCCGCTCCAGCGCGCTTGCGTTGGCGGGGCTCGCCTTCGCCAGCTCCTTCGTGAAGCAGTCCTTGCACGTCCACTTGAAGCGGTACGTGTCCACGTAGGCGCGCAGGGCCTTGAGGAAGGCGGCGTCTCCCACCAGCTTTCGCGAGGCGTGGTGCAGCAGGGGCGCCTTGCCGTAGACGAGCGCGCCGTACTCCATCTCATCCGCGAAGTGGCCCGTGGGCCGGTCCGCGCGGCCGTCCTTCCCACCCGTCATCCGGTACAGGTGGTACTGCCCCACCAGCGTCTCCTGACGCACCGACTCCGCCACCTTCTTGCCGTGCTTCCATTCGAGGTAGAGGAGCGCGGCGTACTGGGCCAGCGACTCGTCCACCACCGGCTCCAGGATGGGGTCCGAGCCCACGAGCCCCGCGAAGTACTGGTGCGCCACCTCGTGCGCCACGGTGAACTCCAGCGTGCGCTCCATGGCGCCGTTCAGCTGCCCCAGCACCCCTCCCCCGCCCCCGCTC
>NZ_VHLB01000196.1:0-1766 GCF_006547365.1 Myxococcus sp. AB056
GGCCGGGGCGGTGTCGGGGGCCGCACGTCGGAGGCGGACATGATGCGGGACGTGGGCGGTTTCGGTGGCGCGCCCACGAAGTACTCGCTCATCGACACGTTTGTCTTCGGGAGTGGCGGTGGTGCGGGGGAGGGCAACGATGACCTGGGCTCGAGTGGCGGCGCGGGCGGCGGAGTCGTGTTCATCCGGGCCAGGGCGTTCTCGGGTGCCGGGCGCTTCTCCGCGGATGGGCTCGCCGCCAGCCACACGCCGGGAGACGATGGCGCGGGCGGTGGTGGCGCGGGTGGTGTCCTCATCCTTCGCGCGCAGGACTCACTGTCCTGCGGGAGCGCCCGAGCCGCGGGCGGCAACGGCGGCAACGTCAGCTACCCGGGCTGGGTGCTCGGCCCGGGCGGTGGCGGCGGCGGCGGCGGCGTGCTGTTGCAAGGGGCGACGGCGTCGTGTCCCAGGAGCGTGTCGGGCGGCGCTGCCGGGACCCTCACCCCGTCGGATGGCGGAACGAATGGCGCGGGTACGGGGAGCGAAGGCTTCGCCGAGGAATACCACGTGGCCTACCGCACGCCCGGGACGCCGTCTGTCAGCGCTCCCGTGACCGGAGCGGTGGGCGTTCCTCACCGTCCTCGCTTCGAAGGCCGGGCGGACCCGGGCGTTCGAGTCCTCGTGTTCGTCGATGGCGTGGAGCGGCTTCAGGTGAGCTCTGGCGCGGATGGTGTGTTCACCGCTGGCATCCCTCCGCAGCAGGCGCCGCTCGATGTCGGCACGCGCACGGTCCACGTGGTGGCGGAGGCGATGGGGGCGTACAGCGCGCCCTCCGCGCCTGTGTCGTTCTCTGTCGCGGCCACCCTGGAGGATGGTGGCGTGGTGGTGGAGCCCATCCTGGTGATTCCGCAGGACGGGGAGACGGTGGGAACCACGCCGCTGTTCGCGGGCGTCGCGCCCAACGGGCCGACGGTGGGCATCGAGGTGGACAATGGCGCGGAGGTCATCATCCCCGTGGATGGCGCGGGCCGCTTCCGCTACCAGTGGCCTGCTGAATCGCCGCTGGCACCGGGCCCTCATTTCGTCACCGTTCATTCGCACAACGAGGCGGGAATCAGCGGGCCCTACTCGCAGCCCATCCGCTTCGAGTCCCAGGCGGTGAGCGGCGAGGGTGACGGAGGGACGTCCGAGCAGGATGCGGGCACGTCCCAGGGAGATGGCGGCACCCAGGTCCCGGAGGACGGTTGGCCGGTGCTGGTGGTTCCCGCTGATGGCGAGGTGGTGGACTCCACGCCGCTGTTCGCGGGCGCGGCGACGGCTGGGGCAACGGTGGTCATCGAGGTGGACGGCATTGAAGTCGCCACGGTGACGGCCGATGACACCGGGGCCTTCCGTTACCAGGTGCCCCGCGAGAGCGCGCTGTCCGTGGGCTCGCACGATGTCGCGGCGCAGGAGCACCTCGTCACCTCCAGCCGCGTGCCGGCGCGCTCGCGGACGACGGGCTTCGAGGTGCGGGGGCCCGCGGCGCTCGACGTGGGGTGTGGCTGCGGCGCATCGCCCGTGGGCGTGGTGGGCTCCTGGGTGCTGCTGGCGGGACTGGCCGGCCTGTCGCGGCGGCGGCGCGGATAGCGGTCCGCGAACGGCCGGCCTGCCCGGTGCGCTAATGAGCTTCAGGGAGTGAGGTTAAGAGCGATGCTGTTGAGTTCGTGAGGAGGTGCACTTCCCATGGCTTGGCAGCCTCGCCGGCTCTCCGCCGAGCAGCAGCAGGAGCGGCGCCTTGAGGCAGC
>NZ_VHLB01000197.1:0-1704 GCF_006547365.1 Myxococcus sp. AB056
CCCCCTGTGTCAGGGAAGTTGTCGCCTCGGCCGAGATGCCGAGCCGATGACGCCTTGGGGGCGAGAGCAGGCAGGACGCGGTGTCGTATACGGCTGCATTCAAGTTGCAGATGGTGAAGCGGATGGTGGGCCCGGGCGCGGTGAGCGCCGCGGCGCTGGCCCGACAGGTGGGAGTGTCCCAGCCGACGTTGTCGCAGTGGCTGCGCGAGGCGAATAGGGTGGCGGCGATGACGCCTCCTCCCGAAGAGAAGAAGCCCGTTGCGCCGGCTGGGCCGAAGAAGTGGACGCCCGAGGAGAAACTGCGCGTGCTGGCGGCGACACAGGGGCTTGTCGGTGAGGAACTGGGAGCGCTCCTTCGCAGTGAGGGGTTGCACGAGGCGCAGCTGAAGGAGTGGCAGCAGGCAGCCGCCGGAGCCCTCTCGGGCACGTCGACGGAGCCACTGCCGGCCAAAGAGCGCAAGCGACTGGCCGCCGCCGAGAAGCGGGTGAAGGAGCTCGAGCGGGAACTGCAGCGCAAGGAGAAGGCGCTGGCGGAGACGGCGGCGCTGCTGGTGCTCGAAAAAAAACTTCAGGCGATGGGCTGGGACCAGAGACACCAGGAAGACGAGGACGACTCCGGAGACGAGAAGAGCGAGAAATGACGCTCGCCCACGTCGACGAGGCGCTGGAAAAGGGAGTACGGCTGGAGGTCGTCTGCGAGCGGCTCGGGGTGGCCCCGCGAACGATTCAACGCTGGAGAAAGCCCGCCACGGCCGAGGACCGGCGGTGCGGTCCCCATACCCGACCCTCGAATCGACTCTCCGAGATGGAGCGGCGTCGCATCCTCGCCGTGGCCAACAGCGAGGAGTTCCGCGACGCCTCGCCCAAGCAGATTGTCCCCCGGCTGGCGGACCGGGGCGAGTACGTGGCCAGCGAGGCGAGTTTCTACCGGGTGCTGCGCGAAGCCGGACAGTTGACCCACCGCGGCCATGCCAAGGCGCCCACGCCCAGGCCTCGGGCCGAGCACACCACCACCGCACCTAACCAGGTGTGGAGCTGGGACATCACGTACCTGAAGGGCCCGGTGAGGGGCACCTTCCTCTATCTCTACCTGGTGGTGGACATCTTCAGTCGGCGCATCATGGGATTCGAGGTGCATGAGGAGGAATCCGCTGAGCACGCCGCGGTCCTCATCCGCCGCTGCTGGCAGGACGCCGGTTGCCCCGAGGGGTTGGTGCTGCACTCAGACAACGGAGGCCCGATGAAGGGCGCCACGTTGCTGGCCACCCTGCAATGGCTGGGTGTCACGCCCTCCTTCAGTCGGCCCCGCGTCTCGGACGACAACGCCTTCTCCGAAGCGCTCTTCCGGACGCTGAAATACCGCCCCTGTTTTCCACAGCGCCCCTTCGCATCCGTCAAGGAGGCCCGTGTCTGGGTGACGCGCTTCACCGCCTGGTACAACACCGAGCACCGCCACTCAGCCATCCGCTTCGTCACTCCCGACGACAGACACTTCCGGCGCGAAGCCTCGCTCCTCGCCCTGCGCCACCAGGTGTACCAGCGCGCCCGGCGCCGCCATCCCGAGCGCTGGAGTCGCGGCACGCGCGACTGGACGCCGGTAGGCCCCGTGCGCCTCAATCCCACTCCCAACCTCACCCCGCTTCCGCAGGAGGTGCGGTCCGTCGGCTGAACCCTCTCACGCGACAACTACCTTGACGCTCACCG
>NZ_VHLB01000198.1:0-1573 GCF_006547365.1 Myxococcus sp. AB056
ACGGGGGGCGGCGGAGGAGGGGGCGGCGGACGGAACACCACGTCCGTGCCCTTCTTCTCTTTGATGACTTCCGTCACCTTGCCGGCAGCGGTGACGGCGGCGATGCCCATCAGCGCGAACACGGCGACGGACGCCGTAGTGGAGAGCGCGAACCGCCGCGCCGATTGGACGTCCGGGCCGCTGTCGAAGGTCTCGAACATGACTGGACGCGCATATAGCGACGCCATGTGTCGGGCCTGTCCGGAGCCCGTGACACTTTGCTTCCATCAACTTGACGGGAGCGTCACGGCGCGAGCCCGCCACCAAAGCAACGTGGCAGGCGTGACACGGCGTCGGCGTCCGCCACCGCTCGCGGTGCGCCCATGCGGCGCATCTGCGACAGCAGGGCGATCAACAACGCGGTGTAGACGAGCGCGAAGGGGCGCCACAGGAGGACGTGGCGGCTCCATTCCGCGCCCAGTCCCGAGTCAGAGACCAGGAGACCCGTGAGGGCGATGAGCGCCACCAGCACCAGGTTGGGCCGGTGGCGGCTCTCCACCGCGGCGCGGATCAACGGCCAGGCCAGCACGTAGTTCGCGCGCCACGCCAGCGGTGACAGCAGGGTGACACCCAGGCAACACACGGCGATGAGGTCCGCCGGCCCGGGTCTTGCCCACACCACGGCGGCGATGAAGAGGACCAGCGCCACGGCCTGCGCCAGCGACATGTCACCGGGGGGCACCACGGTGTCGGGCGGGTACACCAGCGCCAGCAGCACGGTGGGCAGGCCCTGGGTGTTGGACTGGAGCGCCCAGGGCGGCGTGGTGCGCGCCAGGGTGTCGCTCCACAGTTGGAACTGGACCAGCGTGCCGTCCCAGCCGTAGCGGGCGAGCGTGGGCAGGGTGAGCATCCCTCCCACCACGGCGGTGGCGCCGATGACGCGCCAGTGCCGGCGCCACAGGAAGAAGAGGCCGACGAGGGCGGCGGGCGGCTTGAGCAGGAAGGCGACGGCGAAGGCGGCGCCAGGGCGCCACACCTGTCCGCGTTCGGCGCCGAGCGTGCACAGGAGGATGAGCAGCAGGATGACGGCGTCCACCTGGCCGTAGAACAGCTCGAAGGTGAAGGCCGGCAGCAGGGCCAGCGTCGTCAGCGCGGGCGCCCAGGCCCAGGGCGTGGCTTCCCCCGACGCAGGCGTGGCGCGCATGGTGAGGCGGGCCACGGCGGCGAGCGCGGCGATGGAGCCCAGGTTCCACAGGGCCACGGCGGCGCGCGCGGGGAGCAGGGTGAAGGGAAGGAAGAGGGGCGCGGTGATGGGCGCGTACTTGAACGGCATGTGGCCGTCGGACAGGCGGTAGATGTCCGTGGCTTCCCAGAAGCGCTCGGCCGCCATGAGGTAGACGCGGAAGTCCACGCCCCTGCGGGGATGCTGACCCACGGCGATGGCGGCCACGGCCAGGACGGCCAGCACGAGCCACCAGGCCCAGCGCGCCCAGCGCGCGCTCACTCCAATGGATGTCCCCTCACCCGCGGCCGGTGGGGGGGATTCGGAGCCGGAGGGCCCCGGGGCGACGGCGGTCATCGGTAGGGAGGGGTG
>NZ_VHLB01000199.1:0-1500 GCF_006547365.1 Myxococcus sp. AB056
CTGGGCCTCAACCTCCAGGTCAACGGACGTGACTACCTGGTGCCCATGGCGGTGGAGGAGCCTTCCGTCGTGGCGGCGGTGTCCTTCGCGGCGAAGATTGTCCGGGAGGCGGGCGGCTTCATCGGTGAAGCCGACCCGTCGCTGATGATTGGCCAGGTGCAGGTGTCGCGCTACGGCGACCCGACGGTGGCCACCGAGCGCATCCTGGCGCACAAGGAGCAGATTCTCGCGCTGGCCAACAGCTTCCACCCGGCCATGGTGGCGCGTGGCGGCGGGGCGAAGGACGTCGAGGTGCGCGTGCTGCCGGCCCCGGAAGGGCCGCGCGGCGAGCCGCTGCTCATCGTCCACCTCATCATCGACGCCCAGGAGGCGATGGGGGCCAACCTCATCAACACCATGGCGGAGGGCGTGGCGCCGCTCATCGAGCAGGTGACGGGCGGCAAGGTGTACCTGCGCATCCTCTCCAACCTGGCGGACCGCCGGCTGGCGCGCGCCATGTGCCGCATCCCCATCCCGCTGCTGGCGGACTTCGAGATGCCGGCCGAGGAGATTGCCGAGGGCATCGCCCAGGCCAGCCGCTTCGCGGAGGCGGACCCGTACCGCGCGGCCACGCACAACAAGGGCGTGATGAACGGCATTGACGCGGTGGCCATCGCCACGGGGCAGGACTGGCGCGCCATTGAAGCGGGCGCGCATGCGTTCGCGTGCCGCAACGGGCAGTACCGGCCGCTGTCCACCTGGTACCTGGAAGAGGGCCACCTGGTGGGCCGCATCGAGCTGCCCATGGCGCTGGGGACGGTGGGCGGGCCCATCAAAATCCACCCGGGCGTGCAGATGGCGCTCAAGCTGATGCAGACGACGTCGGTGCGAGAGCTCGCCATGGTGTTCGCGGCGGTGGGCCTGGCGCAGAACTTCGCGGCGCTCCGGGCGCTGGGCAGCGTGGGCATCCAGAAGGGCCACATGGCGATGCACGCGCGCTGCGTGGCGGTGACGGCGGGCGCGCGGGGCGACTGGGTGGAGAAGATCGCCAACCTGCTGGTGAAGGCGGGCCACGTGAAGGTGGAGAAGGCCCGCGAGCTGCTGGCCAGCCTCCCCGCCGAGGATGCCGCGGCCGCGACCGGCACCACGGTCTGACGCCGTGGCTCCTCGTCCTGAATCCTTGTCGGCCTTTGGCGCCGGCAAGGTCATCCTGTTGGGTGAGCACAGCGTCGTGTACGGGCACCCGGCCCTGGCCGGGCCGTTGTCGCAGGGCGTGACGGCGCGCGCCGTGCCCGCGAAGGCGTGTCAGCTCGCGTTGCCCTCCACGCTCAGCCGCCCGCAGCGGGCGCAGCTCACGGCGGCGTTCGCCCGTGCAGCGGAGGTGACGGGCGCGCCGCCGGTGAAGGTGTCGCTGGAGGCGGACTTGCCGCTGGCGGTGGGCCTGGGAAGCTCGGCGGCGCTGTCGGTGGCGTGCGCGCGGTTGCTGCTCCAGGCGGCGGGGAAGGTGCCCACGCCGAAGGA
>NZ_VHLB01000019.1:0-115884 GCF_006547365.1 Myxococcus sp. AB056
CCTTCATGGCGGCCCGCTGTTTCTTGCCCGGTGCGCCATCGCCACCTTGGCGACATGGGGGACCTCTTCCAGCTCTTCGCAGTCTCTGCCGTGGTGATGGGCGTGTCGCAGACGCTGTCCCGGGAGCGCATCTTCGCGCCGCTGCGCGCGCGGCTGGGGGGCAAGGACACGTGGCTGGGCTACCTGGTGTCGTGCCCCTATTGCGTGTCGCACTACGTGGCCTTCGTCCTGGTGCCGCTCACGGGGACGAACGTCATTCGAGTGACGGTGGGAGGCTGGCCGGGCTACGTGCTCAGTTGGGTGCTGTCCACGCTGCTCATCACGGTCATCTCGGCTTTCTTCCGGGTGGTGTTCTGGTTCGTGGATGAGACGCAGGGCCTGGTGAAGCGGCGCCAGCGGACGGAAGAGGAGGAGACGGCCACGCGGCGCCTCCATCGCGAGCAGGCGGAGCAGACGCTGAACCACCACGGCCCCGAAACGCATGAGCCCTCACCGCCCGTGCCGCATTGACGCGGCATGTCGCGTGCCCTCCGTATGGATTGACACGCGCGAGGTGGGAGGACGCAACTTCCCTCTGGAAGCTTGAGAAGATGGGGAGAACACCCGTCCCCCACCGGGCAGGAGGCCCTCGTGAGCCCCATCGACCGCAGCCGCAGCGCCGTCACCCCTCCGACTGTGAAGGCCCCCACGGCGGCTCCGAAGAACTCCCTGGTGGGCGGGGTGGTGGACGCCATCAAGGGCGGCATCGCCGACGTGCCCCGCTTCATCGAGATGGGCAAGGACGTCTTCCAGGCCGCGCATGTGAACGAGCTGAAGCGCATCTTCGGCGGGGATGCGAAGCCGGACCGGATGAATGACGGGAAGTTCGTGGGGGCCAGGGGGCAGACGTTTCCGCCCGGCACGCCGCTGAAGGACGTCCCGGGCGTGACACCGCTGGACAACCCGAACCCGTCGAAGACGATTCTCTACGTCAACGGCATCATGACGCCGACGTCGGGGCAGTTGAGTGAGATGCAGGCCATCGCGGAGACGGCGGACGCGAAGGTGGTGGGCATCCACAACGCGACGCAGGGCCTGGTGGCGGACCTGGCGCAGTGTGTGGCGGACAAGCTGGACAAGGGCCGCAACCCCGCGGTGGATACACTGGCGGACACGCTCTACAGCGAGTTGAAGGCGGGCCGTGAGGTACACCTCATGGGCTACAGCCAGGGCGGCCTGATTACCGCGCGGGCGCTGGATGACGTGGCGAAGCGGCTGCGCATCGAGGACGGCCTGTCCCAGGCGCAGGTGGAGAAGACGCTGGGCAAGCTGAGCGTGGAAACGTTTGGCGCGGCGTCCACGCGGTATGTGGATGGGCCCAGGTATGTGCACTACGTCAACAACGCGGACCCGGTGCCCACGCTCACGGGCCTGGGCGGGAGCATGGACCCGACGGCCTTCCTAAAGGACGCGGGCAAGGGCGCGGTGGTGCACCGGTTCACGGATGGGAATGCCAACCCCATCAGCAACCACATGCTGGATACGCTGTACATGAAGCACCGCGTGGACTTCGACCAGGCTCGGGCGGGGCGGTTCTAAGCGGGTTGTTGTGGCTACACCGGCGTGAACGTCACGCCGGTGGCCTGACTTCAGCGAGCCCGCTTGCTCCGTGGCGCACCCGGCGCGGACGTGGCGACGACGAACTGCCGGTACTGTCGCGGGCTCAACCCCGTCACCTGCTTGAACTGGCGCGACAGCGCGCTCTGGTCACAGAAACCCACCGCCAGGGCAATGGCGGCGATGGGCTGCGCATCCTCCACCAGCCGCTCCGCCGCCGCGTCGATGCGAGTCTTCATGATGAACTGCCCGGCTGACAGCTGGAAGATGCGCCGCATCCGCCGCTCGAACTGCGCCGCGGACATCCCCGCCTGCCGCGCCAGCGAGTCGATGCGCAGCCGCTCCCCATAGTTCGCCTGGATGTAGTCGATGGTCTCCGCGAAGCGCTCGTCCACCAGCCCCGCGCGCCCCGGCTCGTGCACGTCCTTGGACAGACACGCCAGCCCCATCACCTCGCCCGTGGCATCGAACAGCGGCACCTTGCTCGTCAGACACCAGCCCGGCTTGCGGTTGTTGAACAACGTCAGGTCCAGGTTGTCCACGAGCGCGCGCCCCGTCTGGAACACCTTCTCGTCCTGTCGCACGTAGCGGTCCGCCATGTGCTGGGGGAACAGCTCGTGCGCCGTGTGCCCCACCGCCGCCGCCTTGCTCTTCAGGCCACAGCGCTCCGCGCATGCCTCGCTCATGCACACGTAGCGCCCCCGGATGTCCTTCACCGAGAAGACGATGTCCGGCACCCGGTCGAACAGCTCCTCCGCGAACAGCGGATTCGCCACCCGCCCCATGAAGCCCATCCGCCAGTGCTCCAAGGTTTCACGCGTCTTGGTGGTTTCCATTCGTCCCCACATGGGAAAGACACAAGAATGTCACACGTGCTCATGAATACCTTGAACACCGCGTGAAACCCACGTCGGTGTCACTCGAAACGGACGACACCGTGCGGCAAGCCCCCCCAATCGAGGAGCACGAAGCCATGCGCAGTCCAATCGCTGATTGGTGTCGCTGTCACATCGTCCTCGCCATCTGTTGTCTCGCCCTGTTCGCACCCGGAGCGGATGCGCGCCCCGGAGGTCCTCTCCCGGCCGAGCCTGCTCAGCGCGTCCATGGACTGGAGCACGCGCACCAACGCATCCAGCCCGACGAGCGGCAGCCGGATGTCCCCCCGCAGCAACTGCGTCAGGCGCTCACCCCACCGGCACCGAAGCGCCTTCTGCTGGCGTGTGACGCGGCGGCCTTCGGGTCCGCCACCGGCACGGCGCTCGTCACGCTGGTGAAGGGCTCCACGACGGAGTGCATCAACACGCTGTTCAGCGTCACGGGCACGCTCGCCCGGCAGGTGTTCATCGAGAGCAAGATGGTCACCATCGCCAACGCGCTCACCACCAGCTCGCAAGGCTATGGGGGCAACAACAACGGCCAGACGCTCCAGCTCATCATGTTCCTGCGCGCGGGGTACTACGTGCAGTACTACGCCCCGGACGTCGTGGGCAGCTACGGCACGGCGCTGGCCAACGCCATCCGCCCGGCCCTGGCCGCCTTCGTGGCCAACAGCCACTTCCGGGATGTCAACGACGACCACGGCGCGGTGCTGCATGAGTTCGTCACGCTCATTGACAGCGCGGGGGAGAACGCGCGGCACCTGGGCACCTTCAAGGGCCTGCTGGACCGCTTCAACGACACCACCCTGGCCTTCTGGTACATGCGCAGCGCCACCAACAACGTCTTCGTCGGGCTGTTCCGCGGCCACTACAACGACGACTTCGTGGCGGCCGTGCAGCAGGACCCGTCCATCATCGACTCGCTGGACTCCTTCGGCCTGCGCACCGAGCACCTGCTGGGCACCGACAACCAGTACCTCTCCGTCAACGCGGCCCGCGAGCTGTCCCGCTTCCTCCAGTACCCGGGGACGCTGCAGACGAAGACGCGCCCCAAGGTGAAGGCGCTCATCACCAGCCACTCGATGATGGGCCCCACCGCGGGCGTCTGGGTGGGCGCTGCGGAGATGGCCGACTTCTACGACGGCGCCAACTGCGCGTACTACGGCATCTGCGACTTCCGGCGGACGCTGGAGCAGGCGGTGCTCCGCGTGACGCACAACTGCGGCGCCACGCTGCGCATGCGCGCCCAGGAGATGACGGCCACCCAGCTCGCGCAGAGCTGCGACCAGCTCGCCACGCAGGAGTCCTACTTCCACGACAAGCTGAAGACGGGCCGCCTGCCCGTCGCCAGTGACAACAACACGTCGCTGGAGATGGTCATCTTCGACAGCAGCCTGGACTACCAGACGTATGCCGGCGCGCTGTTCGGCATCGACACGAACAACGGCGGCATGTACCTGGAGGGAGACCCGGCGGCGTCCGGCAATCAGGCCCGCTTCATCGCCTACGAGGCGGAGTGGGTTCGGCCCGCGTTCGAAATCTGGAACCTGCGCCACGAGTACGTCCACTACCTGGATGGCCGCTTCAACATGAAGGGCGGCTTCGGCGACAGCATCAGCCAGCCCACCATCTGGTGGATTGAAGGGCTGGGGGAGTACGTCTCCAAGAAGGACGACAACGCGTCCGCGGTGGAGCTGGGCACCAGCAAGCGCTTCCAGCTCAGCCAGATTCTGCGCAACGACTACAACAGTGGCACCGAGCGCGTGTACTACTGGGGCTACCTCGCGGTGCGCTTCATGTTCGAGCGCCACCCGGCGCAGGTGGACACCTTCGTCGGCCAGTTCCGCGCGGGGAACTACACCGGGTATCGCACGTCGCTGGACAGCCTGGGTTCGGCGAACGACGCGGAGTTCCACGAGTGGATTGACTGCGTCTCCACCGCGGCCGACCCGAGCACCTGCGCGAATCCGGGCCCGGGCCCGGGGCCTGGCACCGGCACGCAGTGCACGGGCGCGGACACCCGGATGCTGGACAACGGCTGCTACCGGGGCCCGCTGGCCGGCAACGACATCCAGTACTTCTATCTCTGGGTGCCCGCCGGCGCGCGCAACCTGCGCTTCCAGATGAGCGGCGGCACGGGCAACGCGGACCTCTACGTCCGCGCCAACCAGTGGCCGTCAACGACGGCGTATGACTACCGGCCGTATCTGGCCGGCAACGACGAGGTGGTGGACATCTCCTCGCCGCTGACCGGTGTCTACTACTACGCCATGGTGAGGGCCCGTGCGGCGTTCGCGGGCGTGAAGCTGGAGGCCCGCTTCGACGCGGCGCCGTGACGCCCGGGGGGACTCCCGGGTGAAGACAGGGCACCTGGGAGTCACTCCTGCTTCAGGACCCCCTCCACCGTTCGCCACAGGTTCAGGGGATTCGCATCGCGCAGCTCCGGCGGGAGCAGCGCGTCCGGCACATCCTGGTAGCACACCGGCCGCACGAAGCGGCGGATGGCGCCCGTGCCCACGGCGGTGAAGCGGCCATCCGAGCTGGCCGGAAAGGGGCCGCCATGCACCATGGCCGGGCAGACCTCCACGCCCGTGGGGACACCATTCATCAGCACGCGCCCCACGCGGTCCGACAGCGTGGGGAGCAGCTCGGCGGCCAGCGCCGTGTCTCCCGCGTCCATCATCACCGTCGCGGTGAGCTGGCCTTCCAGGCTGGAGGCCACGCGCACCAGCTCCGCCGCGTCACGCGCCACCGTCAGCACCGCGCAGCTTCCGAACACCTCTTCCGTGAGTGCGCTCTCGGCGAGCACCACGCGGGCCTCCGCCTCGAACAGCGCGGCAGCGCCCAGCGCGGCCTTCGACTCACCCCGTGCACAGGTCCGCGTGTCCGTGCGAGCGGCGAGACGGCTCACGCCCTCGCGAAAGCGCTCGGCGGTGGCGGGCGTCAACATGGGCGCGGCCGAGGCGGCCCCCAGCTTCTCCGCGAGCCGCGCGCGGAAGGCCTCGTACCCCGGGCCCTCCACCGCCACGAGCAGGCCAGGCGAGGTGCAGAACTGGCCCGCGCCCTGGAGGATGGACGCGGCCAGCGCGTCCGCCATCGCCTGGGGGCGGGCGGCCAGCGCCTCCGGCAGGAGGAAGATGGGGTTGATGGAGCCCATCTCCGCGAAGACGGGAATGGGGACAGGCCGCGCGGCGGCCAGCGCCATCAGCGCGCGTCCTCCCCCACGCGAGCCCGTGAAGCCGACAGCGCGGATGGCGGGGTGACTCACGAGCGAGGCGCCCACCTCCGTGCCCGCGTCGAACAGGAGCGAGAACACGCCTTCGTGCAGCCCACACGCCGCCACGGCCGCGCGGATGGCCAGTCCCGCGCGCTCCGACGTCGCGGGGTGCGCGGGATGGGCCTTGGCGACGACGGGACAGCCCGCGGCCAGAGCGGACGCGGTGTCCCCTCCGGCGACGGAGAACGCGAGCGGGAAGTTGCTCGCGCCGAACACGGCCACCGGCCCCACGGGGCGGAGCAGGGAGCGCAGGTCCGGACGCGGCAAGGGACGGCGTTCGGGCAGGGCCCGGTCGATGCGCGCATCCACCCAACTGCCTTCCGCCAGCAGCCGGGCATACTGACGGAACTGTCCGGCCGCGCGGCCCAGCTCTCCCTGGATGCGCGCGGGGGGAAGTCCAGTCTCCTTTGGCGTCACGGCGAGGAAGTCCGCCTCCGCTGCGAGGAGCGCCTCGGCGACGTGCTCCAGGAACACGGCGCGCTGACGCGAGGACAGCGCCGCGAGCGTGGGGGCGGCCTGCTCCGCGAGCACGCAGGCCCGCTCCACCTCCTGGGGCCGCGCGCCGTGGAAGCGAGGCTCGAGCGCCACGCCCTCCGCGGGATTCCAGCCGGTGAACGTCGGCCCACCGGGCTCGCCGCGTTCGGCGCCAATCAAGGACAGTCCCATCCAGCTCATTCGGCGACCTCACTCCGGGAGGGGCCCATTGCCCCTCCAGCTTCGCTACAGGACACTTCGCGACGGGGCACTACAACGCGGGCCGGTTCGCCAGGGCCTCGCGCAGCACGCGCAGGCACTCCTCGCGCTCGGTACCCGCCAGCTCCAGCCGAGGCCCACGCACCCGCTCGTGGCCCCAGCCGACTTCCTGCTGGACCAGCTTGATGAGCTGGATGAACTTGGTGACGGTGTCCAGGCGCAAGAGCGGCAGGAACCAGCGGTACAGCTCGAACGCGGCCTGCTTCTTTCCGGCGAGAGCCAGCTCGAGCAGTCGCACGGACTCGGCGGGGAACGCATTGACCAGCCCCGCCACCCAGAAGCGCGCGCCCGCGTCCACGCCCTCGACGAGGCAGTCGTCCACGCCCACGCCCACGGCCAGCCGGTCTCCCAGGAGGGCGCGAATGGCGGTGACGCGACGGGCGTCGGTGGAGGACTCCTTCACGGCGACCGCGTTGTCGTGCTCGGCGGCCAGCTCTGCGAGATGGGCGGGGGTGAAGTCCGTCTTGTAGGCGACCGGGTTGTTGTAGAGCAGGCACGGCAGCTTCGTGGCGCGCAGGACGGCGGAGATGTGGGCCTTCATCTCGCGCCAGTCGCTGGAATAGACATAGGGCGGCAACACCATCAGCCCGGCGCAGCCCGCCTCCTCGGCGGCGCGAGCCAGCCGCACGGCCTCCGCCGTGGACAGGGCGGCGATGCCCGGGATGACGGGCGCCTTCACCGCATCCACGCACGTGCGCATCACCGCGGCCTTCTCCTCCTGGCTCAGCGTCGCGCCCTCGCCCAGTGAGCCGCAGGGGATGATGCCGGTGCAGCCCTGCGACACCAGCCAGCGCACGTGTGAGCGCACCACGCCGTGGTCGACGGACAAGTCCGTGTTGAAGGGGGTGGTGATGGCGGGGAGGACACCAGTCCAGAGGTTCATGACTCTCTCGTGTGGGTAGAGGAAACGTCCGAAGGAAGGCGCAGGCTGCCGATGCGCGCGGGAAGACACGGTGGGCGCACGTCCTCGCCCGACCAGCCGAAGAGGGTTTGCGCCGCCGTGCCGCAGGTGCGGCCCTGACAGGCGCCCATGCCCAGCCGGGCGTACAGCCGGGCCTCGCGCAGGTTCTGACAGCCCTCCAGCGCGGACAGGGGTACGTCCTCGCAGCGGCACAGCAGCGTGTCCGGCGTGGCCACTCGTCGCAGCTCCGCGCGTGGCGCGTCATGCCGCGCGAGCTGGGCGGCGAACGCGCGGACGCGATGCCAGGTGCGCTCCAGCTCGACGGGGATGGGTTGCTCCGCTGCGACGAGTCCGGCCAGCTCTCCGGTGACGAGCGCCTGGTCTACGCCGCCGATGCCGAGCAGCTCGCCCACGGCGTGGACCTTGGGGACGCGCGTCTCCAGACGCTCGTTCACGACCACCGCGCCGGCCGAGGTCTCACAGCCCAGCAGCCGGGCCACTTCCAGATTGGGCACGAGCCCGTAGGCCGCGCCCAGGTAGTCGCACCGCAACTGTTCCTCGCGACCGCGCACGGCCAGGCGGACCGACTCCACCCGGCCCTCGCCTTCGGCGGCGATGACCCAGGCGTCCGTGGACGTGGGCACGCGGATGAGTGCCGCGGACATCA
The DNA here is from genome assembly GCF_006547365.1 of Myxococcus sp. AB056. Taxonomy (NCBI): domain Bacteria; kingdom Pseudomonadati; phylum Myxococcota; class Myxococcia; order Myxococcales; family Myxococcaceae; genus Myxococcus; species Myxococcus sp. AB056. Next base: position 8,073 of record NZ_VHLB01000019.1, read on the forward strand.
AGGCGCCTTGGAGCAGCTTCGCCGGGTGCCGCCAGAGCTGGAGGGCGAAGCCCCAGTGGCTCGCGGCGGAGGCCTGCTCGGCGATGTAGAGGACCTCGCCACCGTGGGCGTGAATCGTCGCGGCGGCGGCGAGCAACAGCGGGCCCGTGCCGGCGAGCACCACGCGCTTGGCGCGAATGGGGAGGCCATCCTTGACGAGCACCTGGAGGCCGCTGACGCCCAGCACGCCCGGCAGTGTCCAACCGGGGAACGGGAGGAAGCGCTCGCGTGCGCCGGTGGCGAGCACTGCGCGGCCGTAGCGCACCGCGAACGAGGAGGCGCCCTCTTCGACCAGGAGCACTCCCGGCTCGGGCGCGGCGACGACGCGGGCGCCTGGACGGAAGCGAGCGCCCGACGCGGCGAAGCGGGTGAGCCACCGACGCGCGAGGCGATTCGCGCCCTTTCGGGCCTCGCCTCTCCAGACCTGACCACCGGGCTCAGGCTGGGTGTCGAGGACGAGCACATCCAGCCCCGCCTCGGCCGCACGGCAAGCGGCGGCGAGTCCGCCAGGGCCGGCGCCGACGACCACGAGGTCACAGGCCTCACGCATCGGTCACCACCTCCTGGTCCTCATGGCACGGTGTCAGACACATGAGGACCTCGGGCACACCATCGATGGTGGCTCGGCACTCGAAGCAGACACCCATTCCGCAGAGCGGCCCGCGGGGGCGCCCGCTCAAGTCGGCGCGACTGACGAAGCTGTCCGTCATCGCCAGCGCAGCCGCGACCGACGTTCCCACCGGCACTGTGACAGCACGTCCGTTGATGCGCAGGGTGACGCGCGTGGTGGCCTTCGACGCGGGCTCACGCATGAGCGACCTCCCGAGCGGACACCGTCAGGAAGCGCGCGGGTGAATACGGACGCGCATCGATGGCGCTGGTGCGCCCGAGCATCTGGTCCGCCACCAGTCGCGCGCTGCCCGTGGCGGTGGTGATGCCGAGCCCCTCATGGCCACAGGCCAGCCAGAGCCACGGCTTCTCCGGATGAGGCCCCAGCAAGGGGAGACCATCGGGTGTCGCCGGACGCAGCCCTGTCCAGACGCGCAGGGCCTGCAAGCCATCGAGCCCCGGAAGGAACGTGGCCGCGCGCTTCAGCATGCGCTCCAGGAGCGCCGCGTCCACCTCGCGCGTCGCATCGCTCGGCTGTCGCGACGAGCCCAGCAAGAGCTGCCCCGTGACACGCGGCTGGGCATTGAACGCCACGGAAGCGCCGTCCGTGCCGTGCGCGCTCTTGAGGTAGCCCAACTCCACCAGTTGGTGATGCACCACGGGCGCCCCGCGCCGGGTGATGAGCAGGTGTCCCTTGCGCGGAGAGATGGGCAGCTCAGGGCAGAGCGCGGGACTGGCCACGCCCGCCGCGAGCACGATGTGCCGTGCCGTCAGCACCTCCCCATGGGAGAGCACGACACTTCCCGGGCGCAGCTCCCGAACCGGACTCCCCGTCATCAGCCGCGCACCCCGAGCCTGGGCACGCAGCGCGAAGGTCCGCGCGGCGAGCGGCGGATACAGCACGGCATCATCCACGACACGCAGCGCCCCCACGAGTCCTGGAGCAAGCGCGGGCTCGGCCTCATGGAGCGCCGCGCTGTCGAGCACCTCGGTACGGACACCCGCGGCGCGGTAGTTGGCCACCTTCGCGGAGACAGCGGCCATCTCCTCGTCATCGGCGGCGAGCCAGAGGGTGCCACACGCGTCGTACTCCACCGCGCGAGGCAGCCCATCCGCGAGTTCACGCCACAGCGACACGGACCACGACGTCAGCGCGAGCTCCGCCGCGTTGTCATCCATGGCCACCAGGTGGCCCATGCCGCACGCCGTCGTCCCCGCACCGATGGACCGCGCCTCGACGAGCGCCACCGACACGCCGTCGGCGCTGAGCACGTCCGCGAGCGCCGCGCCGACGATGCCTCCGCCGACGATGACGCAGTCGAAGGCGCTCATCCGATGCCCCAGGCAAAGGGGTCCGTCGGGTCCACCAGCAACGTGGCCTCCGCGTTGACGGACGCGGTGCCGGTGATGGTGGGCAGGATGCGCGCACCGTCACGGACGTAGCGCGCCTCGAAGCGACTGCCGAGGATGCTCTCCTGCACCCACGTCGCGCCTTCCGCGAGCACACCCTCCGCGGCCAGACACGCGACCTTCGCGCTCGTCCCGGTGCCACAGGGCGAGCGGTCATAGGCCAGCCCTGGACAGAGCACGAAGTTGCGAGCATCCACCCCCGGCGTCGGAGAGGGGGCGTACAGCTCGACGTGGTCGATCTCCGCGCCACCCTCCCCGGTGATGCCCTGGTCCGAGAGCGCCTGCTTGATGGCGGAGGTGTACGCCAGGAGCGCGGGAGTCCGTGACAGCTCTAGCGGCAGGTGTGTGGCGCGGGAGAGGAAGAACCAGTTGCCGCCCCAGGCGATGTCGCCGCGCACCTCGCCCTGTCCCGGCACGGACACCGCCACGTCATGCGCCCACCGGTAGCTCGGCACATTGGCGATGCTGACGCGCCCATCCGGGTGCAGCGTGGCCTTCACCACGCCAACGGGAGTCTCCAGTGAGTGGACGCCAGGACCGATGCGCCCCAGGTACTCCAGCGTCTTCACCACGCCGATGGTCCCGTGGCCGCACATCCCGAGATAGCCGACGTTGTTGAAGAAGATGATGCCGGCGACGCTCGACGCACTGGCAGGCGGACACAGCAGCGCGCCCACCATGACGTCGGACCCACGGGGCTCGCAGACGATGGCCTTGCGAAAGGCGTCGAATTTCTCGCGGAAGCGCTCGCGCAGGCTCGCCAGGTCGCCCGCTCCCAGCTCCGGGCCTCCGTCCGTCACCACGCGCGTGGGCTCTCCCCCGGTATGACTGTCGATGACACGAATGCGCCGCATGCGAGCCGCTCCCGCTACCTGGGCCTCTCATGCGCCACCCTAGGAGTCCCGGGGTGCTATTTCTTGAGAGATTCGGCCGCACTCGCGAGGCAATCACGCAAATGCGGCAGCGAGCAGTCACCCTCGGGGAGGTGCCAATGGTCGGGGCTCACCACAGGCCCTGCTGGCGCAGCAGCTCCGCCAGCGGGTGCGCGCCCAGTCCGTGCGCGTCGAAGAGTTGGCCCGCGACCTCGTGTGTGGGGTTCTTCCACGCGATGCGCTCCGGCCTGTCCTCGCGCGTGTTGCCACACAGCAGGAGCGACGCTCTCAGTGCCTCGGCGGACGGAAACAGCGTGTGCTCGAAGAGGAGCGGATTCTGGCTGGTGAGAAATACCTGCCGTGCCCCCAGCTCCCGCATGCTCGCTTCCACCCAGCGCGGATGCAGCCCATTGCCCAGCTCGTCCGCGATGGCGAAGTCCTCGTTCACGTCCAGGTAATAGAGCAGTGACAGCAGCCGCTTCTGCCCGAAGCCCAACGCCTCGTGCGTCAGCACCCGGCCATCGCGCCGCGTGAACTCGAAGCCAAAGCCCCCAAAGCCCACGCGCCCGCCGTTCTCGAACGACCGCTTCTCCAGCACCTCCACGCGGAAGCGGCCCGCCTCAAAGCCCGCCAGCGCCACGAACTTCGCCAGGAAGCTGCCTTCGCGCGCGTCGTGCGTCAGCTCCAGCACGTCCGTAACGGATGGCTGCTCCATCTGCTCACGCAGCCACCCCGGCATCCACGTGGGCAGCGCCATCAACCCCAGCGGGAACACTTCGCCGTCCCGGACCTCCATGGCATAGCGGATGGCGCCGATGCGTTCGAACATCCCCAGCGCTTCATCGAAGCGCTGGGGCGCCAGCAGGAACGTGCGGCGCAGCAGCTCCTTGAGCCGCTCCTTCATCCCCGCGTCGATGTACTGCGCCGTCATGAACAGCAGGGTCCACACCGACCGGTCCAGCAGCGACCAGTGCATGCTCCGCGACCACACGGCCTCGCCGTCCACCTTGCAGTCCATGCCCGCCGCGTCCCCACGCATCACCAGCCTGGCCGACGGCGAATGGAGCTGCACGTCCACTTCGATGCGCGGGTGCAGCGAGGAGTCCAGCGCGGGCGTGCGCAGCGGCATCAGCGCGGAGCCCTTTCTCGGCGGTGCCTCCGTGTCCGGCGCCGGCGCGTTCTCCTCGTTCCGGACGAAGACGTGCAGCTTCATGCCCGGAAACGCCAGGTCGTACTCCAGCGCGAACGGCTCGTGGATGAGGCCGGAGAAGTCCGAGCCGAGCACCGTGGAGATGAGCTCCAGCAGCGTCGTCCTGCCGGTGCCGTTCTCCCCCAGCACCAGATTGCACGACGGGCTGAACACCAGCGAGGTGCCAGGGACGACGTTCCGGTAGTGATGGACCTCGAGCCGCGTGAGCTTCATGGGCCTCCTCGGCGCGCAGCATGGCCAGTGTGGGCGCGCGGGGGAACCGCGCAATGTCACGGAATGTCCACCTCCTTTCGTGTGTAGTGGGCGCCCGAGCCCCTCCCTGGCAGGTCGCCGCATGACGCGGTGCAGGCCAAGGTGGAACGTGAGGTGGAGCGAGACCTCGTCTATACACTCCGCCGGCTCTGCGACCCCTCCGGGTCGGAAAGGACGAAGTGAGGACGATGAAGAACCAGCTTCTCAGCTGTATGGCCTCCGCGCTCATGACCCTGTCGGCGATGCCCGCGCTGGCTCAGCTCAAACTGCCGGCCGCCAGCCCCGCGGCGAAGGTGACGCAGGAGGTGGGCGTCTCCGAGATTTCCGTCGAATATTCCAGCCCCGCGGTGAAGGGCCGGAAGGTCTGGGGCGAGCTGGTCCCCAACGACAAGGCCTGGCGCAGCGGCGCCAACTCGGCGACGAAGATTACCTTCAGCCACCCTGTCACCTTCGGTGGCAAGGCGGTTCCGGCGGGCTCCTACGCCATCGTCAGCCTGCCCTCGCAGAAGGGTTGGAAGGTGATGCTGAACACGGACCTGGGCCTGTGGCGGGGCGGCGCGCCCTACGACACCTCCAAGGATGTGGCCTCGGTGAGCGCCACCACCACGGAGATTCCGTCGCGTGAGCGCCTGACGTACCTCTTCACCGACACCACGGACAACAGCACGCGGCTGGACCTGGAGTGGGAGAAGCTGCGCGTCTCCGTCCCCATCACGGTGGACACGGCGGCCATCGCGAAGGCCAACATCGCGGAGGCGCAGAAGGGCATTGCCGGCATGCACGTGAGCGCCGCCTCCTACGTGGCGGAGACCACCAAGGACTACGCCGCCGCGCTGAAGCACGCCGACGCGGCCGTGGCCGCCAACGGCACTTGGTACAACCACTGGGTTCGCGCGGGCGTCCTGTCGCAGATGGGCAAGTACAGCGAGGCCCGCAAGGCCGCGCAGACCGCGTGGGACCTGGGGCAGAAGGACAAGAACTTCTTCTACCGTGACCAGGTCTCCAAGGCGCTGGCGGAGTGGAAGAACAAGAAGTAGCCAGCCGCTCCTCGGGGCTCCTCAGCGACGGAGGGGCCCCGTCAGGAGCCGGCGGTAGAGCGCCTCGTAGCGGTCGATGGCGGGTTCCTTCTGGAAGCGTTCCAGGACCTGTGCCCGCGCGCGGTGTGAGAAGCCCTGCCAGCGCTCCGCGTCCTCGACCAATGTGAGCACGTGCCGGGCCATGGCCGGGACGTCACCCAGCGGCGCCAGGAAGCCCGTCTCCCCATGCGTGACGAGCTCCGGGATTCCGCCCAGGTCGCTGGCCACCACGGGAATGCCGCAGCTGAGCGCTTCCAGCGCGGCGAGCCCGAAGCTCTCCTGCTCGCTGGGGAGCAGGAAGACGTCGGAGGCGGCGACCAGCTCCTCGAAGCGGTCCTGCTTGCCGAGGAACGCGACGCGGCCCTCCAGGCCCATCTCCCGCAGCATCCGCTCCGCGGGCGAGCGCTCCGGACCGTCTCCCACCATCACCAAGCGGCAGGGACGGTGGCGGTGGACCTCGGTGAAGATGGCGACCACGTCGGTGATGCGCTTCACCGGCCGGAAGTTGGAGACGTGGATGAGCACCGGCTCGTGGTCACGCAGGGCCGGGAAGAGCGCGCGCAGGCAGGCGCGGTCTCGCACCGGGGCATAGCGGGCGGTGTCCACGAAGTTGGTGATGACGTCGATGGGGACACTCTCGGGAATGTCGAAGCCCCGCCACGTCGCGCGGCGCAGGTAGGCCGACGGCACCGTCACCGCGTCGCTTCGCGTGATGGAGAAGCGCGTAATCGGCAGGTAGCTGGGGTCGATTCCCACCAGCGTGGTGTCCGTCCCGTGCAGCGTGGTGACGACTCGCGGCGCCTTGTGGCCCAGCACCTCGCGCGCCATCCACGCGGCGGTGGCGTGGGGCACCGCGTAGTGGACGTGCAGGATGTCCAGGCGCTCGTAGTTGGCGACCTCGATCATCTTGGAGGCCAGCGCGATGGGATAGGTGCCGGACTGCTGGAGCGCCGGGTAGTCGCTCTCCGTCACCTCGTGGAAGACGACCTTCCGGTTCGCGCCATGGAGGCGTACCGGAAGGTCCCGAGCGATGAAGTGGACGCGGTGGCCCCGGTCCGCCATCGCGAGGCCAATCTCCGTGGCGACCATGCCGCTGCCACCGAAGGTTGGAAAGCAGGTGATGGCCACGTTGAGCGGGGCGTTCATGTGCGTGACGGGAAGAACAGGGGCTTGGCGAAGCTATTCCTGCGAAAATGGTCGAGCGGGTCGGCCAGTCCCAACGCCTCGCGGAGGATGTAGGGCTCGCCGTGGGTGACGCCAATCTGCGCGCCATGGAAGCGATCCCTGGCTTCCAGCGAGGACACCGACAGCGGTGAGCCCACCAGCGTGGGCGGCGCGTCCGGACGGGGCAGCACCTGGCTGGCATAGCAGTGCACCGCGGCCAGCTTGCGCTCGTAGACGGCGGAGACGTCGACGATGACGCTGGGCTCGGCCAAGTGCCGCATCGGGTAGTAGAGGACCTGCCGCGGCGTGAAGGGCTCCGCGGCGGGCTCCGCGTCGAACTTGCGCACGCCTGCGAAGAAGAGGGCGCGCGTCACCAGCGCACTGGCGGCCTCGTGGTCCGGGTGGCGCTCCTGTTCCCAGGGCACGATGACCAGCTCCGGACGCAGGCGGCGCAGCGCTTCCACCACGCGGGCCACGGCGGCGGTGCGGGCGCGCTCGGGCTCGGGCGTGTCGAAGCCCGCCCACGGATTGAGCCAGCCGTCGGGCAGCTCCAGGTTCTCCCGGTGGGCCAGCCCCAGCGCGCGGGTGGCGGCTTCCGTCTCCTCCGCGCGGGACTGGAGCGTGCCGCGCGAGCTCTTCTCGCCGCGCGTCAGGTCGACGATGCCGGTGCGGTAGCCACGGGCGGCCATGCTCGCCAGCAGCCCGCCGCAGAACAGCTCCACGTCATCCGGGTGGGGGCCAAAGGCGAGGACGTCGATGCCGTACGCGGTGCCGTTCGCGCTCATGGCGTCAGGTCCTTCGAGTCACCGGAGAAGGGGACACACGCGTCCAGCACCCCCTTCGTGAACGCACGCATCCCGATGCGGCAGGCGAAGTAGGGCAGCCCGAGGATTCGCTCCTGGGGCGCGTCCTCCGGGAAGAGGAAGGTGCGCAGGCGGTCCACCTGTTCGGCCGCGGTGGCATCACGCCGGGCGAGCGCGCGGCGGTAGCGGCCCGTCAGCCGGGACACCGCGACACGCACCGTGCCCTGGGTGCGGCGCAGCGCGTCCTGGAGGTTCGTGTCCACCGCCGACACCTGCCCGGCGACGCGCTCCAGCTCGGAGGAGAATGCGCCGAAGAGGCGGGCCTCCAGGGCTTCGGGTGTCTCCAGCGACTCCGGGGCATCACGCGTGGCCAGCCGCGTGAGCAGCGCGTCGCGCGGCACGTTCACCTCATCCGGCTGGAGCCCCACCTTGCCCAGCCACCGTCGCGTGCGGTCATCGAGCACGCGGAAGCGGGCCCGGGGAATGGCGAGCGGCATCGGGCGTCCCGCGTGGGCGTAGAGCGGTGCCAGTTGCGCGAAGTAGGCCAGCTCGCCCGGGCCGCCGACATACGCGGCCGTGGGGAGCCAGGTGTCCTGGAGGAGGGGGCGCAGCAGCGCGGACGTGGTGAAGCGCAGCGGCTCTCGCTCCAGGGCGGCATGCAGCGCGTCCTGGGTGATGGCGCTGCTGTCCGGGTGACCCACCAGGCTCCAGGCGCCCGCTTGCGCCGGGTCCAGCCGGTAGCGCGGGCCATCGAGCGCATCGGGTGAGAAGAAGCTGAGCGGCGAGCCCGGACGGACATGGACCTGCACCGTGTAGCCCGCGCGGGTGAGCGCCTCCGCTCGGGCCGCGAGCACCGAGGAGAGTGCCCCCGCTTCCTGGAGGGCGAAGCGGTGCACGGGCGCGGCGAGTGGCGCCAGTCGTGCGTCTCTCGGGTCGATGAAGACGAGTCCCTCGTCGGCGAAGAGGGAGGACAGGACGTCGGTGAAGGCTCCCGCGAGCGTGGCTTCAGGGCGGTAGGCCCGCTCCAGCAGGGAGAGGAATTCCTCCGCATGGGGTTCTGCTTCCAGCTCGGCGCGGAGGGTGGCCAGGGCGGGGAGGACGCTCGGTCCAAGGTGGCGGTGGGCGATGGGCGCTCGAGACGTTGCTGCATCCGGAAGCTCGAGCGCCAGGCGACATGGCCCTCCGCCCGGACGTGGGATGACACAGTGGTCAATCTCCGGGAGGTCGTGGTCCTCCGTCTGGAGCCAGAAGACGGGAACACAGGCCCGTCCGGTTTCTTCCTGAAGCGCGCGCGCCGTGACGATGGCGGACGCGGCTTTGTAGAGCGTGTACAGCGGCCCCAGGAAGAGGCCCATCTGCTGCCCCGTCACCACCGCCACGGTGCCAGGCTTCGCGAGCAGCGCGAGGTTGCGCTCCCGCGCGGGACTGGGCGCGAGGCGCGCGTTCTGCGCACCGAGGACGTCCAGCAACGCGGGCGACACCGCGCGCGACGCGGCGGCGGCCACGGCCCGGGCGCGTGCTTCACGGTGTCGATAGTCGTCGGGAAGGAAGGAGAGCGCGGACGCATCTCCGCGAAGCCACGCGGTCGAGAACGGGGACGTCACGGCATGCCGTGATAACAGGTCGCGGCGGGCGCGCCACCGGAAGTGCACGCTTGCACGTCATGTGCGGCCGTGACGGCGTGTGTCATCCCGGGGCGAACGCGAGCCGCGCGCAGGGGAGAGGCTTGTTATAGGGTCCGCCCGAATGCGGAACCTGCTCCTCGGAATGACGCTGGCCATGAGCCTTGGAATCGGGTCGAAGGCGGTGGCGCAGCCTCCTCGGCAGCTCCATGCGGGTGAAATCGCGGCGGGCCTGAAGCGGCTCGGTGTGACGGGCAGTGTCCTCTATGTCGCGGCCCACCCGGACGACGAGAACACGCGCTTGCTCGCCTGGCTGGTGGGAGAGCGCGGCCTGCGCGCGGGTTACCTGTCCGTGACGCGCGGCGATGGTGGGCAGAACCTCATCGGCACCGAGCAGGACGCCTTGTTGGGGCTCATCCGCACGCACGAGCTGCTCGCCGCGCGGAGCGTGGACGGCGCGGAGCAGTTCTTCACGCGGGCGCGGGACTTCGGCTACTCGAAGAGCGCGGAAGAGGCGCTGCGCATCTGGGGACATGAAGAGGTGCTGGCGGACGTGGTGCTCGCCATCCGCCGCTTCCAGCCAGACGTCATCATCACCCGCTTCACCACGGAGCCGCCGAACCACGGCCACCACACGGCCTCCGCGCTGCTCGCGGCGGAAGCCTTCACCGCCGCCGCCGACCCGAAGCGCTTCCCCGAGCAGCTCTCCGAGGTGAAGCCGTGGAAGGCGGACCGCCTGCTGCAGAACGCCTCCCCATGGTGGTTCAAGCCCGATGAGGACCTGTCCCGCTACGTGAAGCTGGAGGTGGGCGGCTACGACGCGTTGCTCGGGCGTTCGTGGGGCGAGGTGGCCGCGGAGAGCCGCAGCCAGCACAAGAGCCAGGGCTTCGGTCAGGCCGTGGACCGAGGCCCCAGCACGGAGTACTTCACGCCGCTGGCGGGGACGCTGCCGAAGCGCGACGTGTTCGAGGGGCTCGACTTCTCCTGGAGGCGTTGGAAGGGCTCCGAGGCCGTGTCCCGCGCGGTGGCCGCCGCGACGAAGGCGTTCGATGCGCGCGCTCCGCACCGCTCCCTTCCCTCGCTCGTCCGCGTCCACGAGGCGCTGACCGCGCTGCCGGACACCCATCCGTGGAAGGCGCCCAAGCTGCGGGAGACGGAGGCGCTCATCGCCGCCTGCGCGGGTCTGTTCCTGGAGGTGCGTGCCGCCGCACCCACGGGCATCCCGGGGCTGCCGGTGGCGTTGGACGTGGTGGCGCTGAACCGCTCGCCCGCCGCCGTCGAGTGGGTGGGGCTGACGCTGCCGGGCGAGAAACCCGAGGCCGTGGGGAAGGCGCTGGGGGCGAACGTGCCCGTGAAGCTGTCGCGCACGGTGACGCTGCCGACGACGGCGCCCATCTCCACGCCCTACTGGCTCCGCGAGCCCGTCACCGGAGGGCTCTATACGCTCGAGGGCGAGGACCGCGCGCTCACCGGCCAGCCAGAGGGCGTTCCCGCGCTGTCGGTGGGGTTCGAATACAAGGTCGCGGGCCGGCGCTTCCGCGCGGTGCGTCCGGTGGTCTACGTCTGGACGGACCCGGTGCGCGGCGAGCTCTACCGTGACTTCGAGGTCGTCCCGCCCGTCACCGCCACGCTGGCGCAGGACGTGCTCATGTTCCCCAACGGCGGGTCCCGTGCCGTGCCGGTGGTGCTGGCCGCGGGGGTGGACCAGGTGCCGGGCACGGTGCGGATGGTGGCGCCGCCCGGCTGGCGCGTGGAGCCCGCATCGGTCGAGTTCAAGCTCGCGGCGCGCGGAGACGAGCGCACCATCACCTTCCAGGTGACGCCGCCCCAGGGCTCGGCGCGGAAGGGTGACCTCTTCGTGGATGTCGACGTGGGGGACCGCGCCTGGTCCTGGCGCGCCCGCTCCGTGTCCTATCCCCACATCCCGCCGCTGACGGTGCGCCAGCCCTCCACGGCCACGGTGGTGCCGTTCTCCCTGGCCACGAAGGGCAAGCGCATCGGCTACATCCCCGGGCCGGGCGACCGCGTCGCGGAGAGCCTGCGCGCGGTGGGCTACGAGGTGACGCTGCTCCCCGAGGAGCGGCTGGCCCAGGAGAAGCTGGAGCGCTTCGACGCCATCCTCGTGGGCGTGCGCGCCTTCAACGCCAACACGCACCTGACCGTCCACCGGGAGCGGCTGCTCCAGTACGTGGAAGGCGGCGGGCGGCTGGTGGTGCAGTACAACACCAACAGCCGCGTGGGGCCGCTCACGTCCTTCGTAGGCCCCTATCCGCTGGAGATTGGCCGCGACCGGGTGACGGATGAGACGGCGGTGATGACGCCGCTCCGCGCCGATGAGCCGCTGCTGCGCGGGCCCAATGCGCTGACAGCCGCGGACTTCGAGGGCTGGGTGCAGGAGCGCGGCCTCTACTTCGCGTCGTCATGGGACGCTCGCTACCAGCCCGTGTTCGCCATGCACGATGCTGGCGAGGCGCCGCTCCAGGGCGCGCTGCTGGTCGCCCGCCATGGCAAGGGCACGTTCGTCTACACGGGCCTCGCTTTCTTCCGTCAGCTTCCCGCCGGCGTTCCCGGCGCCTACCGCCTGTTGGCCAACATCCTTTCTCAATGAGCACTGCCCCCCATCTGAGTCCGAGTGAGCCTTCCGCCGAGGTCCCCGCGCCCCGGCCCGAGCTCGATGATGCGCCGCCGCTGCTGGGCTCGTGGCGCAACATCTACATCCTGGTGCTGGGCACCTTCATCCTGTTCCTCGCCTTGGGCTGGGTGCTCACGGAGGTGTATTCGTGACGGGGCTCGACTGGATGGTGCTCGGTGGCACCATCGCGTTCATCGTGGCGTGGGGCCTCTGGAAGTCTCGAGGGACGGCTACCAGCGATGAGTACCTGCGCGGCGGCCGCGAGCTGAAGTGGCCCACCATCGGCCTGGCGGTGATGGCCACACAGGCCAGCGCCATCACGTTCCTCTCCGTCCCCGGGCAGGCCTACGAGGACGGGATGCGCTTCGTGCAGTTCTACTTCGGACTGCCGATCGCGATGATCATCATCAGCGCGGTCTTCGTGCCCATCTACTACCGGCTGAATGTCATCACGGCCTATGAGTACCTGGAGTCACGCTTCGACCTGAAGACGCGGCTGTTGGGCGCCTTCCTCTTCCTCATCCAGCGAGGACTCGCGGCTGGCATCACCATCTACGCGCCCGCCATCATCCTCTCCGCCATTCTCGGCTGGCCGCTGGAGCCCACCGTCATCGTCATGGGCGCGGTGGTCATCCTCTACACGGTGACGGGCGGGGCCAAGGCGGTGAGCCAGACGCAGAAGCAGCAGATGGTGGTGATGATGGGCGGCATGGTGGTGGCCGCCATCGTCATCGTCTGGCGACTGCCGGAGCACGTGTCGTTCGGCAAGGCGGTGGACGTCGCGGGTGCCTTCGGCCGGATGAACGTGGTCAGCTTCGACTTCGACATGCAGGACCGCTACAACTTCTGGTCCGGCATCACCGGAGGGTTGTTCCTGTCCCTGTCGTACTTCGGCACGGACCAGTCGCAGGTGGGCCGCTATCTCTCCGGCCGCTCCATCTCCGAGAGCCGGCTGGGGCTGCTCTTCAACGGCGTGCTGAAAATCCCGATGCAGTTCCTCATCCTCTTCGTCGGGATTCTCGTCTTCGCCTTCTACCAGTTCAACACGCCGCCGCTGCTCTTCAACGAGGCGCTGCGCACCCGCGTGCAGGGCACGGCGCAGGCGGCCGAGTACGCCGCGCTGGAGTCGAAGTGGGAGCAGGTCCAGTCCGGCAAGCGCGCGGAGGTGGAGCGCTACCTGTCGGCCGTCGATTCAGGCGACGTGGCGGCCGGGGATGCGTCGCGGGCGCTGCTGCAGGGCCGTGCGCAGGAGGCGAGCGCCCTCCGCAAGGAGGCCAAGGACCTGGTGGCTCGCGCGCTGCCGGGTGCGGAGACGAAGGACTCCGACTACATCTTCATCTCCTTCGTGAAGCGCTGGCTGCCCAGCGGCCTGTTCGGCCTGCTCATCGCCGTCATCCTGTCCGCGGCCATGAGCTCCATCGCCAGCGAGCTGACGGCCCTGGGCACGACGACGACGGTGGACTTCTACCGGCGGGTCTTCCAGCGCAACGCTTCCGACCGGCACGTGCTGGTGGCGTCGAAGCTGTTCACCGTGTTCTGGGGCGTCGTCGCGGTGGGCTTCGCCACCTTCGCGTCGCTCTTGGACAACCTCATCCAGGCGGTGAACATCCTGGGCTCCATCTTCTACGGCACGGTGCTGGGCATCTTCCTGGTGGCCTTCTTCGTGAAACACGTGCGCGGCCATGCCGTGTTCGCGGCGGCCGTCATCTCCCAGGCGACGGTGATTGCCCTCTTCTTCCTCTCCGACGTGGGCTACCTCTGGTTCAACGTCATCGGCTGTGCGCTGGTGGTGGCGCTGAGCCTGGTGATGCAGGCCGTCCTGCCGCGCGGCGAGACGCCGGCCCCGGCGCCGGGGGCCTGAGTCCGCGGCATCCAGGGCGGTGAAGGCCGGGAGGCGTCCGTGAAGGGGCGCCGGCCCGGCCTTGAAGTATGCTCGCCCCGGAGAGGGACGGACATGTCTGACGGGAAGAGGCGGCCCGGTCGCCCGGGGCGTTCCGAGGAGCCACGCATCGCCCCGGAAGAGGACGAGGACGCGACGCGGGACATTCCGCTCTTCACGCGCCCGGAGGAAACGCGCATGGAGCCCGTGGAGCCTCGCTTCGAGGAAACGCGCATGGGCCCCGTGGAGTCCTTCTCCCACGAGGAGGACCTGCCTCCCTTGGATCCTCCCGCGCTGGAGACGCGGATGGGGCCCGTCCCGGACGCGAGGCCCGTCCGGGCGGGGCGCTCACGCGGCGCCGCCAGAAGCGCGCGGACCGAGCCTCCAGCGTCGCCTGTCGAGGTCCACACGGAGGTCATGCCTCCGAAACCTTCCAGGCCGCGCGGAGGCCCGGAGGCGAAGGCCCCGGGCGCCCCCGAGAAGCGCGCCAGTCCGCCCAAGGCCAGTGCGTCCCCCGCCAGCGTGGGCGTGGTGCGGCTGAGCCCGCTGGAGCCCCTGGGCGCGAAGGTGGTGGCCGCGGAAGAGGCTCCCGCGCTGCGGACGATGTTCGCGAACCACTCGGCGCTGCTGGCCGAGCAGCTCCGCGACGCGCTGTCGACGAAGATGTATGGCCGCGGCCCTCACCGGGTGTTGCGCATCGACGAGCCGGAAGGGCCCAGCACCGCGGGCGGGAAGCTGGCGCGGCAGGCCATCTCCCTGGTGCCTCGCAAGGGCGCGGGGACCTCGCTGACGTGTGGCTGGGTGGACGTGTCCAAGCGCGAGGCCCAGCTCCGCAACTTCGAGGCGGTGGCGAAGCGGTACGAGCTTCACCACGGCGAGCCGCTGGAGATGCAGGCCGAGGAGTACGAGCGCTTCCTCACCGACGTGGAGGCCGTGCTCACCCAGGCCGTCATCAAGGTCCGCGTCATCGTCCCCGAGGAAGCGGGCGCGGTGCGCGTCGCGAGCCCTTCCGCCTCCGCGAAGGGCGTCCCGCCCGTCTGGGCGGGACTGCTGGCCGTGCTGGCCTTCGTGCTGGGCCTGCTCGCGGGGCGGATGGGCTCAGGCGGCTGAGCTACGCCGGGGGCGGGGCCTCACGCTCCCAGTGGCGGCGGGCGATGGATTCGGCGAAGAGCGGGCCGAAGCCCTTCGTCTCCACCTTCGCGCTGCGGACGATGCCGCGCGTGGCGTCCAGGCCCTTGCTTGGCGGTGCCTCCAGGTCGCGCACGCCCGCGGCGTCCAGCAGGGTGTTGGCGTCCGCGGAGAGCGCCAGCGCCTTGCAGTGCACGTAGGCCTCGCGCACGAAGTCCACCGCCAGCGGCACGCGCCGCAGGGCCGCGACGCTCTGCTCTCCACCGGGCACGTAGACGGCGTCGTACATGACGGAGGACGCCGTGGAGAAGGTCAGCAGGCGCCGCGGATGCCGGCCTTCAGCGAGTTGTCCGTGTCCGAGATGGGAATGCCCTGGTCCGTGGTGAGGACCTTCCCCACCGCATGCATCCGGTGGGGTTCGAGGCTTTCGCTCTTGAGCGTGGTGGGCCGGGTCTTCGCCGAGGGCTTGCGCAGTTTCATGGGAGCCTGTCGCCAACGAGAGAGGTGAAGGCGCCGTCTACGCTGGCCGCGTCCACCCTGAGGCCATGCGGCTTGGGGGGACGTCGGCGAGTCGGCACTCGCGCGCGTGGCAGTGTCCACCACCGCGCGCTCGGACCTCGTGGCGTCAGGCGTGCATCACGGCACGGCGGGCGCGGCCACGGCGGGAGCACCTTCCCCGGCCGGAACAGCAGCAGCGGCGGCCTCGGCCTCCGCGCGAGCCTTCTCCTCCGCTACGCGCGCGGCCTCGGCCTCCGCGCGCTTCTTCGCGTCGGCCACGGCGACGTCCTTCATGGTCGCCAGGCCCTTCTCGAAGTCCTTCCCAATCATGGCCTCCATGTCCATGAACAGGCTCATCGCCTTGCTCACGAAGTTGTTCTCGCCGGACATGGCCCAGGCGACCTGGGTGCCGCCCTCGGCGGCGCTGAAGGTGAAGGTGGTGGTGTTGGTGGCGGCGAAGGGCTTGATGAACTCGAGCTTGATGGTGACCTGCTCGTTGGCCTTGCTGTCGGTGATGGTCATCCGGCCCTCACCGACCTGGTCGTTGCCCACCCAGGTGTAGCCCGCGCCCGTGCCTGACTCCGGGCCGGAGTAGGTGCGCTTCTGTTGCGGGTCCAGCCCGTCCCAGGGGGACCAATCCGTCCAGCGACGGAAGTCACTCACCAGCGCGAAGGCGATGTCCGCGGACACGGGGAGCACCGCGGTGCGCTGATAGGTGAACGTGTCGGGACGGGTGACGACGAAGCCGACGAACAGCAGGATGACGGCGGCGAGGCCGACGAGAATCTTCTTGAGCATGGGGAGTGGGTCCTCAGGAGGCGGCCTGGGATGGCCGCGCTCCTGGCGCGCGTCTTAAAGCGTGTCCGGCGCCCCACGCAACCCACGCACAGCACAACGACTACGACGGAGATTGGTTGCGGCTCAGCATTCCGGAAGGCCCACGCTCAGGTTGGCCACCTCCAGCACGTTGGCGGCCAGCCCCCCTCGCGCCGTCTCCTTGTACTTGTCCTTCATGTCGCGGCCGGTGTCGCGCATTGTCCGGATGACCTTGTCCAGGCTGACGAAGTGGCGCCCGTCGCCGTGGAGGGCCATGCGCGTGGCGTTGATGGCCTTCACGGAGGCCATGGCGTTGCGCTCGATACACGGCACCTGCACCAGTCCGCCAATGGGGTCGCAGGTGAGGCCCAGGTTGTGCTCCATGGCGATCTCCGCCGCGTTCTCCACCTGGAGCGGCGTGCCCCCCATGACCTCCGTGAGCGCCCCTGCGGCCATGGAGCAGGCGCTGCCGACTTCACCCTGGCAGCCCACCTCCGCGCCGCTGATGGAGGCGTTCTCCTTGTAGAGCACGCCAATGGCGCCGGCGGTGAGCAGGAAGCGCACCACACCGTCCTCGTTCGCGCCGGGCACGAAGCGCCAGTAGTAGTGCAGGACGGCGGGGATGATGCCCGCGGCGCCGTTGGTGGGCGCGGTGACGACGCGGCCTCCCGCCGCGTTCTCCTCGTTGACGGCCAGGGCGTAGAGGTTCACCCAGTCCAGCACGGTGAGCGGGTTGGTGAGGCCGGCCTCCGGACGGCTGATGAGCTTCTGGTACATGCCCGCGGCGCGGCGCTCCACCTTGAGGCCGCCAGGGAGGATGCCGCCGCTGGTGCAGCCACGGCGCACGCAGGCCTGCATCACATCCCAGACGCGCAGCAGCCCGGCGCGAATCTCCGCCTCGTCGCGCCAGGTCTTCTCGTTGGCGAGCATGAGCGAGCTGAAGCTCATGCGCTCGCGCTCGCAGTGGGCCAGCAGCTCGGCGGCGGACTGGAAGGGGAAGGGCAGCGGCGTGGTGTCCTTGCTCAGCGGGTCCTTGCCCGCCGCGGCGGCGGACTCGTCGACGATGAAGCCGCCACCCACGGAGTAGTAGGCGGTCGACGCCAGCTCCGTGCCGTCCGCGCCGGAAGCGGTGAAGCGCATGCCGTTGGGATGGAAGGGCAGCGAGCGGCGGCGGTGCATGACCAGGTGCTCGCCGTCTCGGAACGTCACCTCGCGCTGACCGAGCAGCGCCACGCGGCCTTCCGCGCGCCAGCGGGAAATGATGGCGGGCACGGCCTCCACGTCCACGGCCTCCGGTGTCTCGCCCATCAGGCCCAGCACCACGGCCTTGTCGCTGCCGTGGCCCTTGCCCGTCGCGCCCAGCGAGCCGAACAGCTCCACCTTGAGCCGGGTGAGCCGCTCCAGCACGCCTGTGTCCGCCAGCTTCCGGGCGAACATGCGCGCCGCTCGCATGGGCCCGACGGTGTGCGAGCTGGAGGGTCCGATTCCAATCTTGAAGAGGTCGAAGACGCTGACGGCCATGGCGAGCGCAACATGCCACGTTTCCAGTTCCGTCCCAGTGTCCCTCCGCCGAAGCGCATGTCACCGCGTGGACGGATGAACGTCATTGGAAGTCCAACGAGCGCCGGCGGGTCGCACTCCAGGCGAGAGGCCTCAGTGCCGTGCGCGTGGGATGCACTCGACGCGGTGCGTTGTCTGTCCGATGTCTGGCCCGCTGCGTCGAAGTGGCGGGCTCAAGCGACGGCGCGCTGCGGGAGCCGAAGGCGAGCGTGGCGCAGTTGAAGGCGTCGCTGCCGCGTCCGTGAGCTGCTGACGCCAAAGACACGAAGGGCCGGGAAGACGTCCGTGGGACGCCGGCTCCCGGCCCTCGTGCTGACGGACGGCTACTGGTCGTCGCAGGGCGTGCCCAGGCGGGCACCTTCGTACACACCGAGCTCGTTGTAGATGAGCGGCAGGTTCTCATCCACGGGCACCTGGCGCAGCTCCAGGCGGCGCTTGGTGTTTTCAATCCACATGGCGGGCTTCGCCTTGTCGAGCAGCAGGCGGAGGTCCCCTCGCTTGGTGGAGAAGATTTCGCCTTCGGAGTCGGAGATGACGTTGGTCATCTTCTGGGCCTTCAGGTTGCCGCGCGGCCCGATGAAGACGCGGTAGTTCTTCTTCTCCGCCTCGTGGAACCCACGGTCCACGAAGTAGTAGGCGCCCTTGGTGTCGCGCAGCAGCGCGTAGGGCACGAACTTCTGTGGGTTGGGATGGAAGGTGGCCTTGCGCAGCAGCTCCGCGGCCGGCTCACCGTCCAGCATGGTGAGGGGAATCTTCTTCTCACCGCAGGTCAGGGAGCAGGTGCGCTCCTTGCGGTCAATCTCCACGCTCGACATCACCCGCCAGTCGATGCCGCGGAAGTTGGGGTTCGCGCCCTTGTTGAAGAAGCGCGGGTCCAGGAAGGACGTGGCCGACGTGTAGGGGCCGGGGCGGGGCACCTGGACGAGCTGCTTCTCATCGCCGTAGTAGAGGACGGCGTTGGTGTCCTCGTCGTCAGGCGTGAGTGCCACGAAGTGGCCCTTGCCGTCGGTGCACACCGACGTGGCCTCCAACATCATCTTCTCGCCGAGGTTGGACTCCTTGCCCCAGGGGGGCTGGATGGGCTCGGCCGCCATGGCGGCGGTACACGCGAAAGACATCGCCGCGAAGGCGAAACGCTGGAATCGCATCGTGAAGGCTCCGACTACAGGTTCTGCTTGAAGTACTTGGTGGCGAACTTGTCCTGATTGGAGGCGTCGCGAGAGGTCGTCCAGATGACGCGGTCCGCCTCAATCTTGGGCTCCAACGCGGAGCCGAAGCGGCAGCTGACCTGCTTCACCTTCTCCTGGATGGTCTGCTTCGCGATGGCGGACGCCGTACACAGGTCCTTGAGGCTGGTCAGCGGGGTGCCACAGAAGCTGGAGATGCTCAGCTCCTTGAGCTGGTCCTCATTGATGCTGCTCCAGTCGATGCGGGCGGCCACGGACGTGCCACACGCGTTGTTCATCTCCTGGAGGGTGGCGGCAAATTCCTTGTTGTGGCCGGACTCCTCGCCCTTGCGGTCGAAGGCCATCAGCTTCGCCAGGGTGCCGTCCTTCATCTGCTTCTGGTGCTGCGCGTAGACCTCCTCCGGCTTCAGCGCGGCGGTCTTCTTCTCGTCATAGGCCAGGCGGATGGAGCGCTGGCGGCCGGGCACGTAGAGCTCGTACTTCGTGTCGCGTACGTGCAGGGCCGTGTACTTCCGGCCGTGCCACTGGGTGCTGTAGTTGAACTGCTCGGTGCTGCGGGTGCTCCAGTCGTTCTGCTCGTAGGGGAACACCAGGCCGTCGAACTCCGAGCCCGTGCCCTTCACGCGCAGGATGAACTTCTTTTCGGAACGGGGCGTGAGCGGCACCACGGCCACCTCTTCGCCCTCCGTACCGGAGTACACCTTGCCAGCTTCCACCGGCGCGGCGGCCAGGGCTTGCGACGCCCCCAGCGCGACTGCCGTGACAATCACTGCGACCATGTTTCTCAAGCGAATCACCTCGTGTTGCATGAGGGCCCCCCAACCCGGATGGCCCGCTGTTTCAGAGCTCGATGTCGTGCTTCTGGCAGAACTTCTTGACCTTGGCACGCTCCGCTGACGCGACCTTGGGCCACTCGCTGACCGCACCGCCCAGGTCCTTCTGCTGGCAGTAGGCGCGGGTGAGCAGCGAATACGCCGCGATGGAGCGCTTCGTGCGCTGGCTGCTGCGTGCCAGCGCGATGGCGCGGCTGGCGTCACCCGAGGCCAACGCGCTTTCTCCTTCCTTCAACAGCTTGCGGACCTGCTCGGGAAGTTCTTCCTTGGGCTCGGGACGCGTCACCGGGCGAGAGGTCGGCTTGTCGGGCGGGGTGACAGTGGCCACCACCATCTGCTGCGGGTTCTCTGTGTCCGGCGGAGTCTGCGTGCCGTTGGCCTGCTCAGTGCCGTTGGCCTGCTGCGTGCCATTGGCCTGTTCAGTGCCGTTGGCCTGCTGCGTGCCGTTTGCCTGCGGGCCGTTGGCCTGCTGCGCACCGTTGGCCTGTCGCGCACCGTTGGCCTGTCGCGCGTCCTGGGGCGCGCGGGCGTCCGCCACGGGCGTCGTGGGCGAGCCCGTGCCGGAGGTGCCCCCCTTCATCCACCAGATGAGTCCCACGCTGGAGGCCAGCAGGACCGCCGCGGTGGCGCCGATGAATGCACCGCGCCCCTTTGCGGCGGGGGGCGGCGAGACCGGCGTGGACGGGGCGGCCAACTGCGCCGCGGCGGCATCGGCCTCGGCGGCGCCCGGGATGGGAACGGGAACGCTCACGGCCGTGTGGTGCTGAGCAGGGCGTTCCGGCACGGGGATGGCCGGAACCTGCTTCGAGATGAGCGTGGGCTCCAGGCCCGGCGGGTCGATGAGCGATGCGGCGGACAACTGCGCCACGCCCATCTGCCCCGTGGCGGATGGACTGAAGCCTTGCGCCTGCACCACGCCCATCTGCCCCGTGGCGGATGGACTGAAGCCCTGTTGTCCGGTGCCGGGCGCCATCGTGGAATCGAAGCCTTCGCGGCCCGTGTCCGGTGCCACCTTCAGGCTTCCGGGCGGGACGGTGGCGGAGAGTGAGTCCGGGCCCGTGGATGGCAGCGCGATTCCGGACGCCGGGGCCTGGGGACGCGGGGCGGGCTGGTTGCCCGCCGTGGTGGACAGCGAGTGCAGCGGCGTGCCCGTCAGGTCCTCGATGAAGGAGGAGACGTCCGGGTAGCGCTCGTCCACGCCCTTGGCGAGCGCGCGCATCACCGCGGAGATGGCCTCCGGCGTGGCCTCGGGACAGAGCGGGGCCAGGGGCTCGGGCGGCTCATAGACGACGCGGAAGATCATCTGGGCGAGGCTGCCTGAGCCGAACACGGGTTTGCCGGCCATCATCTCGTAGACGATGCACCCCAGCGCGAAGACGTCCGTGCGCGCGTCGATGTCCCGGTTCTTCCCCTGGGCCTGCTCCGGAGACATGTACTGAGGCGTCCCGATGATGGTCGCCTCCTGCGTCTGCACCGTCGTGGAGCTGAGGACCTTGGAGATGCCGAAGTCGAGCAACTTCACGCGCTCGCCCACCACGCCACCGGAGTCGGTGGGCACCAGGAACACGTTGGCCGGCTTGAGGTCGCGGTGGATGACGCCCGCGCCGTGCGCCGCCTGGAGCGCCGAGCCCATCTGCCGGGTGAAGGAGACCACGTCCTCCATGGGCAGGCGCCCGCGCGCCAGGCGCTCCTGGAGGCTCTCACCGCGCAGGTACTCCAGCACCAGGAACGGGTTGCCGTTCTCCAGGGTGTCGTAGTCGAGCACCTCGACGATGTTGGGGTGGCCCAGCCGCGAGGCAATCTCCGCCTCCCGGCGGAAGCGCGCGAAGATTTCGGGCGTCAGGTGGTCGCCGCCACGCAGCACCTTGACCGCCACCTGCTTGCCGGGAAGCCGCAGGTGCTGGGCCAGGTACACCGAGCCCATTCCTCCCCGTCCCAGTAGGGAGACAATCCTGTACGTATTCCGCAGGACCTCATCAATGCGGAGGTCACCGTCAGCGGGTAGGGTCATGGGGCTGGGACTCTCAGGCAGGGCATTCCGGGGAAACTTCGCCCATTCCATCCTCCCACCCCCCCATGAGGCAACCCTCCTGATGTCGCAGTGCACCCAGCCGGGTCGTAGCACGCGACGAGACTGTGCGTCTCACCGGCAGCCTGCTAAGGAGGCGGGCGCATGCCGAAGGCCAAGACTCCCAAACCCCCGGACTCACTCGAAGTCCGAGTGCGCCGCATCCACAGGCGGGACCTGAACCGGACCTGGGAGTTCCTCAAGCTCGTCTTCCGGGACGTGAACCGGGAGACGGTGGAGTACCAGCGGCCTCGCTCCAAGCGGCGATTCCTGGAGGTCTACACCTCGGAGTGGATCGAACAGCTCCTCTATGAGGTGGACGGTAGCATCGTCGGTTACTCGGAGTGCGCCTTCGAGGCCACCGGGGACGACAACTGGGTGAACCCCCGCTGGTTCGAGAAGCGGGGCATGCGGCCGCTCTTCGTGGAGGAGCTGGCGGTGCACCCGGACTACCAGGGGCGGGGCGTGGGCAGCTTCATGTTGGATCAGCTCCAGCACCTGGCCCGGACGCGGGGCTGCACGCACCTGGTCCTGGAGGTGGCGGAGAACAACGAGTCCGCCCTGACGTGGTACCGGACGCGGAGCTTCTACAAGCTGGATGCCGCCATCTTCATGGCGCAGAAGGTGCCTGGCGAACCGGACCTGCTGCCGCCGCGCCGGTTGAAGCGCCGGCAGAAGCCCACCGCGGAGACGGGGACGCCCTCGACGGGCCCCATGCCGGAAACCGCGCCCACCCGGGCCGCGGCACGCAAGGGGCGCGCGCCCGCGGCGAGGAAGAAGAGCAGCTGAGGCTGCTCAGGCTTCGAACGGTGCCGCCGCCCGGGACTCCGAGCGGCGGCACGCGACACAGGACTTCGGTGTCGTTCAAGCTGGCTGAGGCAGGCGCGAGGCGTCCGGCGCCGGTTCGGTGGCGACCGCCGTCGCCGCGGTGAGCGCGGGCTGTGGCGCGGGCGCGATGATGGACTCGCCCACCGTCTCGCCGTGCTGGCTCAGGTCCAGGCCTTCTTCCTCCTGTTCGCGGGTGACGCGCAGCGGGACGATGCGGTCCACCAACTTGTAGAGCAGGAACGCGCCGGTGAAGGAGAACACCGACACCAGCACCAGCGCCAGCATGTGCATCATGAAGGTGCGCGTCTCGCCGTGGATGAGGCCTACGTCCTTGGCCAGCACGCCCGTCAGCACCATGCCCACCACGCCGCCCAGTCCGTGGCAGGGGAAGACGTCCAGCGTGTCGTCAACGGAGGTGCGGTTCTTGAAGTGCACCGCCGCGTTGCTCACGAAGCTGGCGACCAGACCCACGAAGATGCTCTGCCCCACGGTGATGAAGCCGGCCGCGGGCGTCACCGCCACCAGGCCCACCACCGCGCCGATGCACGCGCCCATGGCGCTGGGCTTGCGGCCGCGCAGCCAGTCGAAGGCAATCCATCCCAGCATCGCCGCCGCGGACGCCGTGTTGGTGGTGGCGAAGGCCAGCGTGGCCAGCGACGAGGCCGACATCGCCGAGCCCGCGTTGAAGCCGAACCAGCCGAACCACAGCATGCCCGTGCCCAGCATCACGAAGGGGATGTTGGCGGGGGCGTGCGTCGTGTTCTCCACGTGCACCTTGCGGCGGCCCAGCACCAGCGCGCCAGCCAGCGCCGCGAAGCCCGCGGACATGTGCACCACCGTGCCGCCCGCGAAGTCGAGCACGCCCCACTGACGGAGGAAGCCCTCCGGGTGCCACGTCCAGTGCGCCAGCGGCGCATAGATGACGAGCGTGAAGAGCACCATGAAGAGCACATACGCCTTGAAGCGCACGCGCTCCGCGAACGCGCCGGTGATGAGCGCCGGGGTGATGATGGCGAACTTGAGCTGGAACAGCGCGAACAGCATCAAGGGGATGGTGGGCGCCAGGTCCGGGTGCGTCTCACCACCCACGCCGCTGAACATGAAGAAGGTTCGCGGGTCGCCGATGAGCCCATGGAAGCTGTCGCCGAAGCACAGGCTGAAGCCCACCACCACCCAGATCAGGCTGATGACCGCCATGGCGATGAAGCTCTGCAGCAGCGTGGACACCACGTTCTTCAGCCGCACCATGCCGCCGTAGAAGAAGGACAGGCCCGGCGTCATCAGCAGCACCAGCGCGGTGGCTGTGAGGATCCACGCCGTGTCCGCGGTGTCGATGGGCCCTCCTTGCTTCACCTGCGCCGCCGGTTCGACCAGCACCCCCGCCACACCCACACCCACGAGAAGGGCCATCGCCAACCACTTCTTCATTGCGCCTCCACTCGGAAGACTGACGCAATGCAGGATGTGGCGAGTTCGCGCTAGATTCAATCCGGACTGAGATTATTCTGCGCCCAAGTAGGTTAAAATGGTCCGGATTTAGTCTAAGTCTATGCGTCCTGGCGGGCGGGGGCTCACTTCACCTGGATGCGCCCGTCCTTGATTTCCAGGTCTTCACCGCCCTTGAGGACCACGGTTCCCGCGTCCGTCTTCACGGAGCAGGGCCCGGAGCCCTGGATGGTGACGGAGGCCGTCTGGCTCTTGCCGAACGTCACCGACGTCTTCACGCCGCTACACACCACGGACCACGAGTGGTCGCGCGAATCGCGGTTGTAGTAGCGCACCGTCACCGCGGCCCACGCGGCGGACGACGCGAGCAGGGATGCAACCAGTGTCACCGCGGCGAGCTTCGTCTTCATGCCTTCTTCCCTGAGTCAGGAGCGTTGGTGCCGCGCACACTGGAGCACGGAGTTGGTGCTTGTCCATGCCTCGCACGTGACGGCAGGCCAAGTCATACGACGCATCCCTGACAGTCGCGCGGACAGGCAGATGCTTTGCCTACGTACAAAGTCGCGCTCGCGTAGCGTTGACCCGGGGGGAACGATGACCGTACGGGCCTCGTTCACTCGCGATGACGCCCTGCCCAGGGTGGCTTGGACGCACGCATGAGGCAGCGACCGAACGTGGGGTCGGCACGGGGAGAGCCTCACGCCGAACAGGGGGCACACCCGGAGCAGGCTCGCGAAGGGGGGACTCGTGTGTGGGGCCGGTGAATCGCCGCAGCGGGTCCCAGACGTCGCGCTCGGTGGGGATGAGCTCCACGTTGGACATCCCGTGCTCTGGGACGAGGCTGGCGAGGCGCTCGGAGACCACCCTGACGCTGCGGGGTCGAAGAAGTCGTCGCCGTTCCAGCGCTTCGGCTCCAGGGTGAAGCCGTTGATGCCGTCCGTCCCCACTTCGCTTGAGACAAAGCAGAACAGTCAGTCTCAACGGAGTCGGTGCGGATGTACCAGCACCGACTCCGCCGAGCGCTGGCGTCAGTGAATGGAGTCGGGGAGGGTCAACGCTCCGCTGACCGTGGTCGCGCTGCCTCTCGGAACATGGTCATACGCGGTCATTGGCTGTCCGGAGCGCGCATAGCCTTCCGAGCGAATCGCGTCGATGTGGAGAAAGAAGGTGCCGGGTGGAAGCAGGTCCGGAGGGATGACGACGGAGGTCGCGTCCCCGGCGAGGTAGATGCGTTCGCCACCCACGCGAGAGGGGGCTCCGAATGACACGACATAGCCGTCGGGCGCGCCGTCCGCAGGCGCCTGCCAGGAGATGACCTGAGGTCCGCTGGTGAGCGTTCTCGGGAGGTATCCGTCGGCCCCATCCACCATCAAGGCACGGGGCGGTTGTACAAGGGGACGAATGGGCTGGCCCGAGAGGTTCGCAACACGGTCCACCCATGCAATTGAGCCGGTGGTGAAAAACTGATTCGCACCGGGGGTGCGGGGAATGCGAAGGCTCAGGTAGGCACGAACCAGCACATCCCGGTTGGAGGGATAGGGGTTGCCATAGACGAGGGTGGTCTGGACATCCTCCGCCATGGAGGGGGGGCGCAACATCGCCGCGAGGATGGGGCCATTCGTGGGAACCCTCACATCCGCTTCCCCGGGGATGGTGGTGACGATGGAGAGCACGAGAGGACGCGCCTGGGCGCCTGGATGCGTTTGCTCGGCGAGGGCCTTGAAGTCGGAGACCTTCCAGTCCACGGAGAGTGAATGCGTGCTGGGCACAGCTTGGAGGCTTCCTTGGATGGGCATCAGGTGGGTGCCGTCGAAGTCGAGCGGGGCCAGCTGAGCGGAACGCACGATGGCGCTGTATCCGAGTGGAGTGCCATCGGGCAGCGCCTCGGCCTGTCGCGGGGCGTACTGGTGCACCCAAATCCTATCCCCGCGTTCTCGTTCGAAGACTGGAACAGTGTCCGCGTTGTCAACACTCCTGCCCGAGTTGTTCCATGAGGTCTGGCCCTCGGTGAGTCCGTCAGACACCGCCAGAATCGCGGAGAGGGGAACTTCTTCGGACATGATTTCCAGCGAGGAGCCCGGCGCCTCGGGTGGCGTTGGGAAGGGGCTGTACTGCCAGGGTTCCAAGTGAGTCAGCGCGATGTCCGCATAGGCGAATGACCTGTCTTGCAGCCGAACATCGGGGCGTCCCATGAGGTTGATGCTCAGGTCCACGTCACGCGCGCGGGTGACGACGTAGTCCGTGCCCACCTTTACGTAATACGTTCCGTCCGGCACGTTCGAGAAGATGAACTCTCCAGGGCCGCCGATTCTCCCCGGAACTTCGTTCAGCGAGGTTCCGTCCGCGACGAAGAGGGAGATGGGCGTCCTCTCGAAGTCCTCGGGGCGCATCTCGACTCCGCCGGGCGAGTGGTAGCGTCGCATGCGTTGGATGCGCACCTGGAGGGCCGGGTCCTCGTCCGGTCCCGCATCCGGAGAAGGGCCCGCATCCGGAGAAGGGCCCGCGTCCGGAGAAGGGCCCGCGTCGGGTAATGGGCCCGCATCAGGTAATGGGCCCGCGTCGGGAGTCGGAGAAGACGGTTCTGGGTCCGAGCATCCCAACGCGGTCAGGCAAAGCAATAGAGGTAATGCGAGTGAACGGCTCATCGACATGATTCGTCCAATGAGTGCCCAGAGGCCCGGCCGCCAGCGGGAGGTGTGCGTTGTCTTGCGGCCCCTCGCTTGGAGCGAGCAGCCCGCCGACAGGCGCGGTTGTACATGGCGGTCCTGGAAATATTCCAATCAAAGAGACGAATGATGGGTGTGCAGCTTTATGCACACCCTCCCATCCGCTTCCGGTGCCCGGCCAGTTGACGACTCAGGCCGACCTGGGCGGAGCTCAGCCACCGGCAACGGCCATTCCGTCCTTCATCTCCTCCGACGCCTTCAACACGAGCACGTCTCCAGTCTCAATCGCGCCGAACACCTCGACCTTCTCGCCGGCACGCATGCCGCGCGAGACAGGCACACGCTTCGCCGCGCCATCCTGCACCCGCAGGACGTAGGTGCCCATTCCGCTCTCCACCAGCGCCGTCCGGGGAATCACGACGGTGGGCCCCTGCGAGGAGAGCGCAATGCTCGCGTCGGCGACCATCAAGGGCAGGAGCGCCCCGTCCGGGTTGTCGACGTCTGCCTCGATTCGCTCCGCGCGGAGTTCCGCGTCGAGCGCCCGCGCCCTCCGGGTGATGCGCGCGGAGAACTCGCGCCCCGGGAGCGAGCGTACGGTGAACTTCACGGTCTCATCCAGGTGGACATAGGGGCTGTACGCCTCTGGAATCGACACGTGGAGCCGAAGCTTCTGGACGGCCCGCACCACCAGCATCGGCTTGTGCGAGCCCCGGCCCGAGGGCCCCACGTAGGTCCCGAGCTCCACGTTTCGTTCCGTCACGACGCCATCGAAGGGTGCCCGCATCACCAGGTAGCTCCGCATGGCCAGGAGCTCGTCGTAGTGCGCCTTGGCGGCGACCACCTGCGCTGCATCCGCCTGCTCCTTCGCCCGCGCCTGGTCGACCGCGTCGTGGGCCACGGCCCCCTCGGTCGCGCTGGTCCGCACGGTGCGCTCGTAGCTGGCCTTCGACGCGACATGGAGCGCCTCCATCGCGGCCCACCGCGCCCTGGCGGATGCGAGCTGCGCTTCAATCTCCGGCGCTTCGAGCGTCACCAGCAGGTCGCCCTTCTTGACGACGTCGCCGATATCCACTCGGAGGTGCTTCACGTAGCTGTTGACCTTCGCGTACACGTCCACCGTCTGGTCCGCGACCAGCTCGGCCGGCAGTCGCAGGTTCGACGCCAGCCGGGATGCCTCGACCCGGAAGGTCTCCGTGGCCGCGCGCGCGGTGGGAACGGTGGCCTCCATGGAGGGCTCCGCGGTCCGGCAGCCGCTCACACTCGCCAACCCGCCGAGGGTCAGCAGGATGCACCAGCGGTTCGCTCGTGTACGCATTTCAGGCAGCTTCCAGGGCATGGTGTTCACTCTCCACATCGGTAGGGTCAAGAGACCGGGACGTCGTAGGGACCGCGTCCTGCGCCCAGGCGAACGCGAGCGGCAGGCCGAACAGCACCATCAGCGTCGACGCGCTCAGGCCACCAATCACTGCTCGCGCCAGGGGAGCCATCTGGTCGCCGCCCTCCCCATGTCCGATGGCCATGGGCAGCATTCCCGCGAGCATTGCCAGCGTCGTCATCAAGATGGGGCGCACGCGCAGCGATACGCCTTCGAGCGCGGCGAGGGGCGCGTTCGAGCCCGCCTTCCGGCGCTGCTCGGAGCTCGCCACCAGCAACACGCCGTTGGCGATGGAGACACCGACGGCCATGATGATGCCCATGTAGGACTGGAGGTTGAGCGTGGAGCCGGTGAGTCGCAGGGAGATGACCGCGCCCAGCACGACGGCCGGCACCGCCGTCAGGACCACGGTGGCCAACCGGAACGACTGGAAGCTGGCCGCGAGCAGCAGGAAGACGACCAGGACCGCGACCACCAGCCCGTTTGCGAGGCTGCGCATGGTGTCGTCGAGGACGACGGAGAGTCCCGCCAGCTGCACGTTGACGCCCTTGGGCAGCTCGCCCATGGATGCAATCGCCGCCTGCACGTCGCGCCGAGCCTGCGCCAGGTCCTTGCCGTGGACATTCGCGGTCACCGAGGCGAACGCCATGGTCCCCAGGTTGTGCGTCTCCCCGTACGCGATGCCAGGGGTGATGGTGGCCACGTCCCCGAGCACGGGGCGGCTTGCGTTCTTCAACAGCGGCACCTGCGCCAGGTCCTGCTCGCTGTTCAGCTCGCTCGCGGGCGTCTGGACCTGCACGTCGTATGCGATGCCCATCATGCCTTCGACCCACATGTTCTTGGACGTGTAGCGCGAGGAGGACGTGGACGCGGTCAGGGAGCGCGTGACGTCCTGCATGTCGATGCCCAGCTGGGCCGCGCGAATCCGGTCCACCTCCACGTTCAGGGCCGGGTAGCGCAGCGACTGCTGCACCTGCTGGTCTCGCAGATAGGAGATGCCCCGGAGCTTCTCGAGCAGCACCCCCGCGTATTTCTCGTTGACCTTCTTCTTCATCCCGGAGAACCGGACCTCGATGGGATACAGCGCGCCCTGACCGAGAATCTTCTCCGTGATTTCCACGGGCTCGAACGCGACCTGGACCTCTGGCATCTCCTCGCGCACGCGCTGCCGGATGCGGTCCTTCAACGCGTCGATGTCGCCGACGCCGCCCTCGAAGGCGACCTGCAGGAGCGCCTCGTGAGGGCCCGCGTTGTAGAGATAGATGGGGCTGATGGCGAACGATGAGGGGTGCTGGCCCACGTAGGCCGAGGAGATTCGGACCTTCCCGGCGCCCACGACTTCTTCGACGAGGCCCATTGCCTGGTGGACGACCTGCTCGGTCTTCTCGATTCGGGTTCCCTCCGCCGCGCGGAGCCGCAACTGGAGTTGGCTGGAGTCGACTCTTGGCAGCACGTCCTTGCCAATGCGCTGGAGCGACACCACCGCCAGGACGATGAGGCCTCCCACGCCTACCGAGACGAGCAACTTCCTGTGCGGCAGCAGGCGTTCGATGACGCGGCGCACGCGTCCAGGGGAGGGGCTGGCGCCCTCACCACCCGGGGGGGGACCGTGCTGCTTGAGCATCCAGTTCGCCAGCACCGGCACCAGTGACTGCGAGAGCAGGAAGGAGACGACCATCGAGCACCCGATGGCCAACGCGAGCGGCCGGAAGAGCGCCCCGGGGATTCCGCCCATCGTGAGGGCGGGCGCGAAGACAGAGAGGATGCACAGCAGGATGAGCAGCTTCGAGAAGGCAATCTCCAGGCACGCGTCCCACACCGCCACCGCCACCGCCTTGCCGCGCTGGAGGTGCTGATGGATGTTCTCGATGGTCACCGTGCTCTCGTCCACCAGGATGCCAACTGCGAGCGCCAGGCCGGCCAGGGTCATGATGTTGATGGTCTGGCCAAAGAGCTTGAGGAACAGCACGCCGGAGATGATGGCGATGGGAATCGTGATGATGACGATGATGGCGGAGCGCACGTCACGCAGGAACAGCAGGACCATCAGCCCGGTCAGCACCGCGCCGAGAACGCCCTCCGCAATCAGGCCCTTCAGGGCCCCCACCACGTAGACGGACTGGTCGAACTCGTAGGAGATGTGCACGTCGTCGGGCAGGTTGCTCTGGATTCGGGGGATGGACTCCTTGAGCTGCTGCACCACGTGCACCGTCGAGGCATTCCCCGCCTTGGCGACGTTGAGATAGACGGAGCGCTTGCCGTTCACCAGGGCGTAGCCGGTGGCGATGTCGGCTCCGTCCTTCACGGTCGCGACATCCCGGACGTAGACGTTCGCCACCGAGCCCTTGAGGAGCGGGATGTTCCCGAAGTCCTCCACGGCGCGAAGGGTGCTGTTGGTCGGCGTGATGTAGGAGATGTCGCCGACGTGGACGTTCCCGGAGGGCGACGTCACGTTCTGGCGCGCGATGGCCTCCACGACCTGTTCGGGCGTGAGGTTGTGCACGCGCAGCTTCTCCGGCTCGATGTTGATTTCAATCGTGCGCGGGCTGCCGCCGAACGGGGGCGCCGTCGTGAGGCCGGGGATGGAGATGAGGAACGGCCGTGCGGTGAAGTTGGCGATGTCCTGGAGCTGGTTGTTGGTCTTGCTCTCGCTGCGGAACACCAGCTGTCCCACCGGCTGCGACGAGGCATCGAAGCGGATGATGAAGGGGGGAGGCGCGCCGGGGGGCAGGAACACCTGGGAGCGGTTCGAGAGCGCGTTGATTTCCGCGACCGCTTGCCCCATGTCGGTGCCTTCGTAGAACGAGAGCTTCATCAGGGTCAGGCCCTGGGAGTTCTTCGTCTCGATGTTCTTGATGCCGTTCGTGAACAGCATCATGTTCACGTACATCTTCGTGAAGTACCCCTCCATCTGTGCCGGCGTATACCCGTTGAAGGTATGCGCGATGTACACGACAGGGAGGTTCATCTCCGGCAGGACGTCGACCTTGATGTCTCCGGCCGCACGCACACCAAAGAAGACCATGGCGACGACCAGCACGAGTACGGTGATGGGCCTTCGTAAGGAGACCTTCAGGATGCTCATTGCTTCTTCACTCCACGGACCTGCTGCAGGAATTCGTTGAGGTCACCGGCCGCGGCCGACTTGAGGAGAAGGGCTTGCCAGATGCCGTTCTGGGCGAGCTCGAGGTCGACATCGGCCCGGGTCGCGGAGAACGTCGCTTGGGTAAGTTCGACAATCGTCCCGAGCCCACTGTCGTAGCGGGCCTTGCTCTGCCGGAACCCCTCCGTGGCGGCGTCCCGTTGCAACACGGCGTGCTGGGTCACCTCTCGCGCCAGGTCGAACTTGTGCTCGGCGAAGCGCGCCTGGGCAACCAGCTCCTGGGTGACCAGCTCCTGCTCCTGGTGGAGCGCGCGAGTACGCGCGTCTCGCGCTGCCTCGCTGGAGAAGCTGCGCAGCACGGAGGCCAGGTTCCAGCTCAATCCCAACCCGACAAGGGTGTTGCCCCGATCGATGCCTACCCCGCCGAGGTACCCGCTCGAGAACGCGCCCGGGTCCTGCGCGTAGTTGGAGCGAAAGCCCGAGCCGCGCCCCTGCAACATTCCGAAAGCGAAGAGCGTGGGACGGCCCTCGGCCGCGGCCACCTTCTTTTCCTGCTCGCTGCGGCGGACCTTCCCTTCGTGCTCCGCGAGGACGGGATGCCCGGGCGCGACGTGCGCTGGCGCGCCGGGCTCGGGCGTCGACTGGTGGAACGTCGGCTCGAGCAGGAACTCGCGAAACGGAACGCCCATCAGGACCGCAAGCTCCTTCGAGGCCAGGAGCTCGGCGTCATAGGCCTTGAGCTGGAGGGCCCTGGCGTTGGCGAGTTCGGCGCGCGCGAAGGAGACATCCACCCCGGGGACCAATCCGTTCTCGGCGTGGCTTTGGACGGACTCGAGCACGACCTCGAAGCGCGCCACGCTCTGCTTCTGGATGTGGGTGATGCGCTGAGCGGTCGATAGGTTGAGGTACGCGCGGGTGACGCGAACCCCATGCTGGAACCGCGCGAGCTCGAGCTCGCGCTGTTTCAGTTCGTGCGTCCTCTCCGACAGCTCAATCTGCCGGTCGAGACGGCCGAAGGTGGAGACGTTCCAGTGGACGAGCACCGAGTACAAGGCGCCGAACGCCGCGTTCCAGTTCTGCTCCGGCAACGGGAGACTGGTCGATGCATTGGAGGGGCCGCCAGGAGAATAGAGCGTCCCATGCAGGGCATTCACGGTGCCGAACGTCTGCTGCGCCGACAGCACGACGTCGGGGAGGTAGGTCTTCCGGGTGTATGACACATCATGCTCGGCCGCGTCGCGACGAGACTGCTTCGCGCGGATGTCGCCGTAGTTGTGAAGCGCGGTGTCCAATGACTCGCGCAGGGTCAGCGTTTGGGCCAGGGCTTCGGCCGGAGATAAGGCAACGGCGAGCACGGCGCCGAAGCCTGAAATGGCGGCGGCGCCACGCGAGAGCAATGCAAACCCGTACACGACCTCTCCTTGATGATTCACGCACAGCGACGAGGTGCGCCGAGCCTGCCGTCCGCGGATGCGTGCGAGCGAACTGGCTGACTCGACGTATACCTAGGCGCGTCAGGCGTGGAGCGTGACACCTTGAGAGTCGTTGGGGGCCGGCGGGGTCAACGCTGCGGGGCTCACGAGGCGGCCCGCGCCATTCGTGGGCCGCGTCCGGGACTTCCCAGCGGGGGCAGACCTACCGGAACGCCCCCGCCGCCTGACGCGAGTAGGCGGCGAAGGTCTGGTCGCTCTCGAAGTAGAGCGCGGAGTTGTCCTGGGTGATGCCGATGACGGCCGTCGCCTTGTCCACGGGGCGCTGACTCACCGGGTCCGTCGCGGTCCGGAACGTCGCATCATTCGCGAGCCGGTCCTTGCACATCTCGCAACAGCCGTAATACGTGCGCCCGCTGACCTCGACCGGTATCTGCGGCTGGCCCATGTGCTGGTCGTTCACCATGCAGACAAGGCTGCGGTCCGTGACGAGGGTGAGGTGACCTTGCTGTCCCGCATTCAGTTTAAGGACTGGAGGCGCTGGCGTCATCTTCATGGTGGGCGCGGCCTGCTGCGTACAGGCCCCCGCGAGCATCATCAGTCCTGCTACAGCCCAGAGATTGGCTCTCATCGTCATGTCTCCCTTTGAAGGGTCTCCGCCAAGTCGGAGTTCACGATTCTCGAGCGGCGGAACGCCTCATGACCTGGCGGAGGCCCGCGCTCCGAGGGAAGTTCGGGGCGATGGTGCGCGTCCGCGCATCGGCGCGCGTTCGAGAATCAAGAAGCGTTTGTTCAGGCGTCTTTCCTGCCGAAAGCGCGACGCAAGAGGCCAGGAACAATTCCTGCTCCGAAGCCCATGCCAAGGCCGACGACACCCGATGCGCCCATGCACGCGCAGCCCATGGCGCCGGTAAGGAGCGCGAGTCCAGAGGCGGAGACCCAGAACCAGGGGCCCGCGCGACGCTGGAGGCTGACCCCCGACACGGCCATGCCCGCGACCACACCGCCGAGCACACACGCAGGGATGCACAGGAAGGAGCAGTTGGCTGTGCCACAGGTGTGCAGGGCGCCGGTGCCGAGCGCGAGCGTGAGCGGGACGAGCCCTGCGATGACGCCAGGCAGGAACGCCTTCTGCGGATCGCGGCCGTGCCAGAGCATCATCGCTCCCATCAGCGCTGTCGCCAGGCCGAACGTGAGAGGTGGCGCGGGCCGGCTCGCGAGAAGGGCGGCAATCGCGGTGACGACGACAATCGGGAGTACGCCCACGAGCGCGCGTCGCAGCCTCGCGAGCTCGTAGGTCCGGCGCACCCGTCGTTGAAGCAGTTGGATGTCAGTCGAGCCCATAGAGCCTCCTGAAAGTCCTTCGGAGCCGGTCCAGTGCGCGCTCCCGGCGCTTTCGCAGCGTGGCGCCAGAAACCGACGCGGCCTCGTCCCAGAACGTGGCGATGAGCACCTCGCGGTCCAACTCGGAGAGCTCTCCCAGGGCGGCCATCGCGGCGGCGGTCAGGTCTCGTTGGAGGAACTCCTCCTCCGCGTGAGGTCCGGCGCACGAGGGCATGGCGTCCGCGTGGGATTCGCGCCGGCGATCTCGGCGGCGCGCCAGGGTCCGGCACTCCCAGCCCGCGATGGCGAGGGCCCAGGGCATCGCCGGACGGGTCTTGTCGAAGTCGGAGGCGCGTTCGAGAATCTTGTGCATCGCTTCCTGGCCGGCGTCAGCGGCGTCTGCTTCGTTCCTGAGCAGGCTCAGGCATAGCTTCTGGATGGGGCCCCAGAGCAACTCGAAGACACGCGTGAACGCGACCCGGTCGCCCTCGGCGAGCCGTGCCATCAGCGCATCGAGTTCAGAGACCGTGCGCACGCTCATGCTGAATGCTTCCGGTTCAGGCCCGTACCTCGAGGGAAGTCACCCTGCTCCCCTGTGAATCGGTCAACCCAGCGACATCGGGGCACGAGCAGGAGCCCTCCGGCCCACGCAAACGACCTGTTCCTGCTCCGGCGCGAAGTCAACAGCGGTATGCATCAAGAAGGTCCTCTGAGACGGGCCTCGTGCCGTCCTTGCTCCTTCTAGGCGGCACGGGCGATGCGCGTGACAGGCCTTCGTTCGAATTTCCCGGACCGGGCGCAAGGCGTCCCGTCACCCAGGCGCCATCCTGGCAGCGGCCCGCGCCTTCCCTCCCAGGGCATCCGGGCCCCAGGCTGGGTGAGCGCCCCTGGGCCTACCCGGGGTTCAGTCGCTGAGCCTGGGAGGCGCAGGGACGCTGTCACGGAGGGGCTCGGTCGATTTCCTGCAACGGTGTCGCCCGGCCTGTCTCTCCCTGTCAGGAGGGGGTGTTCATTCCCCCACCGTGACTCCTCGGGAGGACGACATGAAGGCGATGACGCGGTACCTGGTGCTTTTCTCCATGCTGGCGGTGGGTTGTGGTGACACGAGCGATGGTGATGGGGACTCCGCACTCAAGTGCGACGCGATCGGGTGGTGTACCTCGTGGGAGTCGGACCAGGCGCCGGTGACGGACGCCCCCGCGCTGAAGGGCGGCTCGGTGACTGACGGGCTGTACCGCCTGGAGCGCGGATCGGAGGACGCGCGTGCCCTGCTCTTCAAGGGCAAGTCCGTCCTCAAGGTGGGCGGTAGCTGGGGGAACATCCTGGGGACCTGGAAGGTGGATGGGAACCACCTGGTCATCACCACGGCGAGTTCCTGCTACGGGACCAGGGAGGAGGCCTTCAACGAGACCTTCCGTTATGCGTTCGCCGTCAAGGGGGACACGCTGTACCTGCACGAGGACGAGTTCGAGGACATGCCCATCATGGCCTGGCGCAAGGTGGACTCGCTCTGTCAGGAGAACGCCTCGTTCAACTGCAAGGTGAGCAACTGCACCTGCAAGTACGTGGGGAACTCGTCCTTCGATACCTCGGAAAGGTGCTTCTGAGCCAGGACGTCACGGGCCTCGGGTAACGCCGGGGCCCGCGGTTCAGTCGAGAAGCTGCATCAGGTCCGCGCTGCTTGTCCTGAAGCGTGAGAAACGTCTCCTCCTCCATGCCCTTGCCGCCCGCCTCCAACTCTCGGAGGTGGCCAAGGAAATGGCTTCGGCTCGGACACCAGCGCGGGATGCTCCCAGCGTGGGTCAGGCGGGCGCCCCTGGCCGCTCGCCCGATTCTTCCGGACGCTGCACCGGAGGCGCCATGAACTCGGGGCCTACGGGCTCGGGCACGGACTCGTTCACCACCGAGTCCGTGTACGTCAGGGCCTCGTCGTCGAGTCTCCAGCCAATCACGTCTCGCAGCGGCTCCAGCTCGCCAGGGTGGCGGGCTCCCCACAGCGCCACCGTGACGCCGGGCTGGTCCAGCACCCAGCGGACCGCGAACGGGAGCACGCCCTTGTCGTAGCGCTCGCGCGCGAACTGCGCGAGCCGCTGGACGGCCTGAAGGTACTGTGCGTAGCGCGGAGGCAGGAACTTGGGGTCGGTCTTTCGCAGGTCGTCTCCTTCGAACCGGGTGTTCTCGTTCATCGTCCCGGTCAGGAGTCCCCGGCAGAGTGCGCCGTAGGTGAGGGTGGCCACGCCATTCGTGCGGCACCAGGGGATGATGTCCTCCAGGGCTTCCCGCTCGAAAAGGTTGAGCGGGGGCTGCGCCGAGGCGAGCGGCGCCACACGCTGGAACCGCTCCATCGCCTCGATGGAGTAGTTGGAGACGCCGATCGCGCGGATTTTTCCGGCGCGCTGGAGGTCGAGCAGCGCCTGGGCGGTCTCCTCATATGGCGTGGAGAAGTCCGGCCAATGGACCTGGTAGAGGTCGACGTAGTCGGTGCGCAGGCGCCTCAGTGAGACCTCGAGCTCCTGGATGACCTGTTGTCGCGACGAGTTGCGGATGACGCCGTCCCCGCGCCGCTCCAGGCCCACCTTGGTGGCCACGACGACCTGCTCACGCCCGCCTCGTTCGGCGAGCGCCCTGCCCACGACTTCCTCCGAGTGCCCGAAGCCGTAGGCCGGCGCGGTGTCGATGAGCGTGATGCCCAGGTCGAGCGCCGCGTGGATGGTCCGCACCGACTCGTCGTCGTCGGCGCCGCCCCACTGCGACCCGCCCATGGCCCAGGTCCCCAGGCCCACGCGGCTGGCAGGGGCCGAAATGCAGGAAATCGATGCGTACTCCATGGCTCTCCTCCGTGTGCGTATTGCTGCCTTCGTACGGGGGCTCATCCGGGGGGGCGGCGCGGCTTCGGGGCTGGCGTCAGGATGGATGGTGCATCGGCGGTGTCGCTCCGCCGCCCGATCGTCGAATTGCAGCCGTGGGCGGATGAGCGCCCGGCCGGTGGGCAGGGCCTCTCCGGGTTTGCACCGTTGTCCCACCATGCCTGGCTGCGAAACGCCCCCTTCGTGTCATTCGTCGCCCTGGCACATCGGTGTGCACCGCTCACCTGCGAATCAAGCTGTCGCCTGGCAGGGGCAGGGAGCCGACTCACACTGCTCGGCTGACGAGGGCGTGGAACTGCCGCACGGTGCGGCTGTCCGGCCCCTGCTTTCCATCGCGAGGGCGTGCCTATTTGAAAGACAAACCCGTCATTGAGCGAGGTGCGGCATGCATGCGGTGGCAGTGTTTCCAGGGACGCGCGAGGTTCGCCTCGTCGACCCGCCGGAGCCTCGGCCCGTGACGGGCTCTCAGGTGCTTCTGAAGGTCCTCGAAGTGGGCATCTGCGGCACGGACCGGGAGATCGGTGCCTTTGAATACGGGACGCCTCCTCCGGACTCCGACCACCTCATTCTCGGGCACGAGGCGCTCGCGGAGGTGGTGGAGACGGGCCCGGACGTCACCCTGGTCCGCGAGGGAGACCTCGTGGTCCCCACCGTTCGCCGTCCCTGTCCCCATGCGCGCTGCCGTCCCTGTCGCGCGGAGCGTCAGGACTTCTGTGTCACGGGGGATTTCCGGGAGCGGGGCATCAAGGCGGCGCACGGCTTCCTCCAGGAGTGGGTGGTGGAAGAGGAGGAGCACCTGGTCGTGGTGCCCCGCAAGCTCTCCGATGTGGCGGTGCTGGTGGAGCCGCTCTCCGTGGCCGCCAAGGCGGCGGAGCAGGTACAGGCCATCCAGCGGAGGCTGCCCTGGGAGCGCGCGCGCGTGCGAGCCCTGGCACTCGGCGCCGGACCGGTGGGGCTCCTGGGCGCCATGAGCATGGTGGTGAACCACTTTGACACCTTCGTCTACTCCCTGGAGCCCGCGGCCAGCGAGCGCGCGAACCTCATCCGCTCCTTCGGTGCCACCTACGTCTCCGGACAGGACGTGCTCCTCGGGGAGCTCGGAAAGAAGGTCGG
Organism: Myxococcus sp. AB056; assembly: GCF_006547365.1. NCBI lineage: Bacteria > Pseudomonadati > Myxococcota > Myxococcia > Myxococcales > Myxococcaceae > Myxococcus > Myxococcus sp. AB056. The sequence continues at coordinate 45,882 of NZ_VHLB01000019.1, forward strand.
GACGTTCGACATCATCTACGAGGCTGTGGGCGTGTCGAAGGTCGCGTTCGCGGCCCTCGATGCGCTGGGGCCCAATGGGCTGTTCATCTTCACAGGCATTCCCGCGCACGGCGGCTCGAACCCCGTGGATACGGACACCCTGATGCGCAACATCGTGCTGAGGAACCAATTGCTCCTCGGGACTGTGAACGCGAGCCGGAGCGCTTACGAGCTGGCGCTCCGCGAGCTGGAGCAAGCGATGTTCTTGTTCCCTCAGAGCGTGCGCGCCCTCATGACCCATCGGGTTCCCATCCAGAAGGCGCCCGCGCTCCTCACGGAACCCGGTGGCATCAAGCAGGTGGTTCAGCTGGCTTCATGAGTGAGAAGTCCTGGGGCTCCGGCCCGGGGCCTGCTCCGCCGCCGGCCCGGGGCCTTGTGATGGCGGGCCGGCACGGCTGAGGCTCACTCCGCTGCCCGGGCGCGGCGGGGCGGAGCGTTGCGCGAGCCCGTGTCACATCCCAATGTCCAGACATGTCATCCCCCCTCGAGCACTACGGCCTTATCGGCGACCTGACGACCATTGCACTGGTATCACGGAGCGGCTCCATCGACTGGATGTGCCTGCCGCGCATCGACTCCGATGCTTGCTTCGCCAAGTTGCTCGGCACTAACGAGCATGGCTACTGGAGCCTCCGGCCCGCGACGGAGGTCCGGGCCGTCCAGCAGCGCTACCGGCCGGAGACGTTGGTGTTGGAGACGGAGGTTACCTGTGACGGCGGCCGGGCGCGCATCATCGACTTCATGCCTCCGGGGGAGACTGAGCACGACATCATCCGCATCGTCGAGGGGCTCGAAGGTGAGGTCCCGATGCATTCCGACCTCAGGGTGCGCTTTGCCTATGGCAAGTTGACCCCCTGGATTCAGTGCAACAGCCACCGCGCCACCCTGACCTCGGGGCCGGATGCGCTCGCATACAGCAGCCCGGTTCCGCTCGTACCGGACTGGGATGAGTCCCGCCTGGAAGCGGACTTTGTCGTCCGCGCAGGTGAGCGGCTCCCCTGCTCGCTGACGTTCTATGCGTCGCACATGGCTGCGCCGGGGCACCCGGTCGATGCGGAGCGGGACCTGGTGCGGACTGAGCAGTACTGGCGTGAATGGGCGAGCCGGTGCCGATACAAGGGCTCTTTTCGCGACGCCGTGGTGCGCTCGCTCATCACCTTGAAGGCGCTCACCTATGAGCCGACCGGAGGCATCGTCGCGGCACCGACCACGTCGCTCCCCGAAGAACTCGGCGGAGTCCGAAACTGGGACTACCGCTACTGCTGGCTTCGAGACGCATCCCTCACGCTCGAGGCGCTGATGCGCGGAGGCTACCTCGATGAGGCGCGGGCCTGGCGCGACTGGTTGCTGCGTGCCGTCGCTGGCGCTCCGGCTGAGGCGCAGATCATGTACGGCGTCGCCGGCGAGCACCGTCTCCCCGAGGTCGAGCTGCCATGGCTTCCCGGCTACGAGGAGTCCCGGCCGGTGCGCATCGGAAATGGCGCGTACGGCCAGTTCCAGCTCGACGTCTACGGTGAGACGCTGAACGCGATGTACGAGGCGCGCGTGTACGGGGTGCCGGAGGCCGGCTCGCTCCCCTGGGACACGCTGAAGGTGCTCGTCGACTTCGTGGAGACGAGCTGGCAGCGTCCGGACGAGGGCATCTGGGAGATTCGCAGCGAGCGCCAGCTCCACTTCACGCACTCGAAGCTCATGGCGTGGGTCGCGGTGGATCGAGGCGTGCGCTTCGTCGAGCAGTTCGGTGCCAACGCGCCGGAGAAGCTGAAGAAGCGCCTGCCCCGCTGGCGCGCGCTGCGCGAGGAGATCCGTGCCGACATCCTGGCGCGTGCCTACAACTCGCGCGTGGGAGCCTTCACGCAATCCTATGGCTCGGACGCCCTCGACGCGAGCGTGCTCCTGATTCCGCACATGGGCTTCCTGCCTGCGGATGACCCGCGCATGTTGGGCACTGTCGCCGCCATCGAGAAGGGCCTTACCAAGTCTGGGTTGGTGGAGCGCTACTTGACCGAGACGGGCGTGGACGGACTGGCGGGCCATGAGGCCACGTTCCTTATCTGCAGCTTCTGGCTCGTCGACAACTACACCATGGTTGGGCGCCTCGACGAGGCGGGGGCGCTGTTCCAGCGCCTCGTCTCCATCCGGAACGACCTCGGGCTGCTGGCAGAGGAGTACCACCCCGGGCTGCACCGCCAGCTTGGCAACTTCCCACAGGCGTTCTCCCATGTCGGGCTCATCAACAGCGCCGTGTTGCTGGAGGCCAAGCGGGCAGGGCGGGACGTGTCGTTCACCGCCATGGCCGCCGCGAGCATGCACTAGCACTACCCGGTCAGATGAATTGGGCGCGGGCGCCCCGTGTTGACGGAGCATGACGCCTGCCCAGTTACGCAAGCTTGACCGGGAGCTGAGCGAGTTCCTGGACTCGATGACCGAGGGAATGGGCCGGACCGAGAGACGTCGCGCCCTCGGCGGCTACCTCACCGGACTGCTGCTCGACGGAGAACGCAAGAGCATCGAGCCCATGGCGGCCCGGCTCGTCGAGGCACCCGAGCAGACAGAAGCCATGCGCCAGCGGCTTCAGCAGTGTGTGTCGGGCGCGGCTTGGGACGACTCCGAAATGCGGCGGCGCCTGGCGCGGCAGCTTGAGTGCGAGCTACCGGGCTTGGAGGCCCTCGTCATTGACGACACGGGCTTGCCGAAGAAGGGCGTGCATTCGGTGGGTGTGGCGCGCCAGTACTCGGGCACCCTGGGGCGGACGGAGAACTGCCAGGTGGCCGTCAGCCTGCATGTTGCTGGAGAGAAGGGCAGCGGCTGCATCGCCATGCAGCTGTACCTGCCTGAGGAGTGGACGCGCAGCAGGAAGCGCTGCAAGGCCGCCGGTGTCCCGTCTGGAGTGAAGTTTCAAAAGAAGTGGCAGATAGCGCTGAGCCAATTGGATGACGCAATGGCGTGGAGCGTGCGCCGACACCTCGTCCTGGCTGATGCTGGGTACGGCGATGCACGGGAGTTCCGCGACGGCGTGCGCGAGCGAGGCCTGCACTACTTGATGGGCGTGCAGGGCACGCACAAGGTGTGGCCGCCCGGTGCCAAGCCGCGTCAGCCCCAGAGGGCGCCGGGCCAGAACGGCCGCCCGCGCACGCGCTACGTGGCCGAGGGCGTGCAACCATGGGCCATTGAGGAGTTGGCGCTTCAACTTCCCAAGGAGGAGTTCCAGACAGTCTCTTGGCGCGAGGGCAGTCGGGGCGAGCAGTCCTCCCGGTTCGCCGCCGTGCGAGTGCGGACGGCGGAGCGGCACGTCCAGCGAGCTCCACCGAGTGAAGAGGTATGGCTGCTCATCGAGTGGCCCCAGGAGGAGAAGGCGCCGACGAAGTATTCGCTTTGCTCACTGCCCGCGAATACGCCGCTCAAGGAGTTGGTGCGCTTGTCCAAGCTGCGCTGGAGAGTGGAGCGGGACTACCAAGAACTCAAAGGCGAGGTGGGGCTTGACCACTTCGAGGGGCGAGGGTGGCGAGGCTTCCACCACCATGCCACCCTCTGCATGGTCGCTCACGGATTCCTTGCGCTCCGCCGGGCGCTTTTCCCCCCGGAGGAGAGCACGCTGGACACTGCCCGAAGTGCGCCGCCGCCTTCAGCACCTGCTACTGCGCCGCATTGGCCACTGCCCACTTTGCCTGCGCCACATCGGCGCCCGCGCACCTCCTCGGGGGCCGTCACACATGTGACCGGGTAGTACTAGGAGCGTGTCGCTGAAATCCTTACCAATGCCTCTGGCCAGAAGGCAGCCACGTCAGGAGACGCATGGCCGGCCTTGTCTGAGCGCTGGAGCATCTCCTCCTGGAGACGCGTCGCTATTGGCCCGGCCTCTTCCATTGCTACTCGCAACCCGGTACGACCCACAGGGCCATCACCCTTCCAAGAAGTGCGCATCGTATCCCAGGGCTTGTTCGTGTCTGGGATTGTCGTGGTGGGACTTCCGGCCGAGCTTGACTTCCTTGGCGTGGATTTCTTCCGCCTCCACCCAGTCCGCGTGGATTTCCTTGGCGAAGATGACGCGCGCAGATACCCGGCTGGCGTGAATCTCCTTCACGTCGATGACGTCGCGCCGCGGTGGAGGCGGGCGTGGAGGCCGTGGCCGTCCGGGTGGCGGCGGTTGCAGCGCTTCACGGGGGGACCCTGGGACGTCACGCAGATGGAGGTGACATCCCGTCAGCATCCAGGCCAGCCCCAGGAATGGGCAAGCCTCCGCATCAAGGAATCCCCGTGTTGTCCACCAGCACGGCACTGGAGCTGGGCACGTTGGCCTGGCCCGCGGTGAAGTGATTTCGCAGCAGCGTCACGTCATTCCCGGTGATGGTGGCGTTGGCGATGTCGGAGAAAGCGAGGGAGAAGCCGTTGGCGTTGCTGGTGACGCGACCGTTGACCTTGACGCCCCGCATCCGGTTGGCACCGCCGAGCACCGTCACGTTGCCCTCGATGACCGACAGAGACCCTTTCGTCGGGGACCATGCGCCGAAGATGAGCACGCCTTCCGCGCGAAGCTCGATGTTGCCTGGGTAGGTGCCTTCCTTCAGCAGGATGATGGTGTCGTCGGCCGCGGCGGCCTGGGCGATGCTTCCGCCCGGCTCCACCACCACCACCTCGCCCCCGATGGGGTAGCGCACCGGCGGGAAGAGCGGCTGCACCACGCCGTCGCGGTATGACAGCACCACGTCATACAGCTCCTTCTCCTGCACCACCTGGAAGGAGAACGTGCCTGGGTCGAAGCCCAGCGTCACCGAGCCAGTGGGGAGCTTCTCCACCAGTGCAAGCCCGGTGGAGTCCGTCTTGGATGTGGGCAGGTCCTCGGCTTGAAACTCTACGCCGGAGCGGTCCCCGCCAGGGGACACCGAGGTGGTGGAGCCCTCGTTGATGATGGGATTGACCACTACCACCGCGCTCGTCACCTCGCCGAAGTGCCCCGGTGACCTGGGCGTATCTTCTCCACACCCCACCATTGCCAGACCCGTCACCACTACGGCTGCCCACTGTCGAATCATGAATGGCATCTCCTCCGAGGGACTCTGATTGTGGGTAAGCGGCCACGGCCATTTGTTGAACCATCGCGCCGCTGGCTCAGGCGTTGTCGTGGGGTGGGAAAACTCCGCTTGGCGGCAGTTTGGCGACGAAGTGGCACATGCCGTGGGGCGGTGCTCACACCTGCCTGCGCGCCACGGACCAGATGAAGCCGTCGTACCAGAAGTGCATCAGGGAGACGACGAGGGTGAGAGCCCAGAGGCTCTCCACGCTGGAGTCGAGAAGTTCGGCCCACACGCCATAGGTGAGCACCGTGCCGAGGAACAGCGCGAGCGCGAGCCCGCGCCACCTCAGTAGCAGCCGCTCACGCAGGCGTTCGCCTTCCATGGCCCACACCAGTGCCAGGTACTGGACGGCATGGAGCAGGTTCATGATGAAGAAGGCTTCTCCCCACGAGTTGAAGCCCCACGTGTAGATGGAGCAGGCCCCCGTGGTGACCAGCAGGAACACCTTGTGGAGGGAGGGGCGGTGCCCTTGGCGCACCAGGCGCACGACGGCCCCTACGTAGACGAGAAGGAACACGCCGCTCACCGCCACGACGCCCAGCGTCCAGGCGCGGTGCGTGGCCGTCATGCGCGCGGGCACGGAGGCGAGCCACGGCATTCCCACCGCCTCGAAGGACTCGAAGCTGCTGAAGTGGTCCAGCATGGTGGCGCCCGCGAGGATGGGGCCCGCGTACAAGAGGTGGTTCAGCCAGAAGTCGAGCCGGCGCCCCACGTCAGGTGGGTTGCCCCGGTTGCGGTCGTAGATGCGGGCCAGGCCGAACGTCTGCAGTCCCGAGTGCCACACGTCCCAGAACGTCGCGAGCACCGTGGCGCCGGCTGCCACCACCGCGGAGCCGCGGATGGCGGCCCACGCGAGCACGGGCACCAGGAGGAAGCGCAGCGGGTAGAGCCGGAAGATGGTGGGGTTGCCGTGGCTGCGGAAGAACACCGCCACCAGGTGGGCATGGATGAGGCTGCCCACCATCAGCCCGGCCCACGTCTTCTCCTGACCCAGGAGTTGGATGGGGTCGTCACTGAAGGGCGTGCCTGAGATGGCGATGCCCAGCCCGAGCGCCAGGAGTGGAGAAAGCAGGAAGAAGGCCCAGTCGAAGCGGGGCCCGACGATGTAGGGCGAGCGAGAGGAGGCGGGGGCCAACTCCTGGACGGATTCGGGCGAGCGCTGCGCCTCAACGGGGAGCGGCTGGGCCAGACCCATGGGGCTCCTCCTTTCGCGCCGTGAGCACCACCCGCTCGCCCAGCTCCTCTGCCAGCGCCGCGAGGAACAGGCTGGCACCAATCAGCTCCAGGGCCTCTTCCACGTGGTCGATGAGTGCGTACACGAGGTTGTCGTTGCCGTGTTGCTCCGTCCACCACCCCAGCGGAAGCTCCATCACCAGCGCCCCACCCACATAAAGCACCCCAGCGAGGATGAACTGTCGGCGTCGGCGCGGAAGGAGCCGGGCGATGAAGGGGAGGAAGGCAAGCCCGCAGAGCAGCACGAGGATCGCCCCGGGCACCACCCAGGTGAAGAAGAGCACGCCACCCAGGGAGAGCCGCCCCCCGAGGTGCTCGTGGAGGCCCACGCTTTCGTCGAGAGAGATGTACGCGAACGCGCCCGCCAGCGCCCGCCAATGACGCCATCCCTGCTCCTGGCCCTGTCTCGCCATATGGCTGATACCCGCGAGCACGAGCGCGCAGCTCAGCAGCAAGGCCGACGCGTACCAGGTAGGCAGGTTCCGCTCGTAGCTCAAGGAGAGGAACGCGACGAATGGCTCCAGCCTCCGGACGTCGAGCGCGTAGTACGCGACCTCGACTCCCGCGCCCAGGAGGGTGAGGAGGCTCGCCACGGCGAGGAGCCAGCGGCGGAGGGTGTGGGGGGCCGGGAGCATCGGAGGCTGGCGCTGAAGGTTACTCGGGAGCTCGCGTCCCGGTGCGAAATGTCATGCGGCGGAAATGTTTCGTGCTGGCTGTTTTCATGCTGCGCGCGGAGCACATGTGAAGACACCGCGAGTATGGCCGACCGTGCGCGTGCTCGACCTTGAGGGAGCTGGGTCCTGTATAACGTGCCGCTCCGAGGGAGAACTCCACTATGTCACGGATGAATCTGGCCGGCCTGGTCGCGATACTCATGCTCGCTTCCTCCGGTGTGGTCGAGGCGAAGCAGTGGCGGTACGCGGGCATGCACCCGCGCACCGGGCGGCCGGCGGATGGGCTGTGTCACATCGAGATGATGCATGTGCACACCGCCGCGCCGATGCACGCCGACACGCTCTACCGCACGCGCGACAACGTCTATGTCTTCATTGGAGACCCGACGCCTTTTGGCTACGAGGGGCCGCAGCATGCGTACTACGGGCACCACCCCGTGGTGCTCAACGTGCTCGTGCGCATCGACGTCGACGTGGACGTGGTGGAGTACTGCTACCACGACGGGCCGCACTATCACGCCTACCCGCCTCCGCCCCGCCAGGAGTTCGTGGACAAGGAGGACGTCCACTACTACGCGGGCGAGTACCCCCAGGAGTACCGGCAGGAAAGTCCGAAGTTGGTGCGAGTCAACACGGTGTACCGCTCCTGGAGTGCCCCACGCCCCGTGGTGACGTTGGCCCCGCCGCCGGAGTACCACGGCCCCGTCATCCAGGTGGGCCTGAACATCCCATTGCCCTCTGTCGAGGTGCGGGTCGGGACACCACGGCCGCCGCCTCCTCCCCCGCCCGAGTGGGAGCGGGACGTCATCCGGCATGAGCATGTGCACGTGCACCATGACCATTGCGACCACCACGTCCACAAGAAGCACAAGAAGCACAAACACAAGAAGCACAAACACAAGAAGTTCAAGGGACGGGACTGAGCGTGCGGAGCGTGGCACTTGGAATGGTGGCGCTGCTGGTGGCGGGCTGCTCCAGCGGCGTGGACGACGTGGTGGATGCCTGGAAGACGGCGGGAGAGTCGCCCTCTGCGTTCACTGATGCCGGAGAGAAGCTCCCGGGCGGAAAATGTCAGGCGGGCAAGGTGAGTGGCCTGGACGCAACCGTGTGTGTGTTTGAGAGCACGGAGAAGGCGCGGCAGGCCGAGGAGGCCGGTTGGAAGCTTGTCGGCAATTCCGTTGGTGTTGCAGCGGCCTCAGGCAAGCTGGTGCTCGTCATCGCCGACCCGCGGAAGGAGGACCCCAGCGGGCGGCGCCTCAACGCGCTGGTGAAAGCCTACCAAGAGGAGACACGTTGAGGGGCGAGTCGGCGGAGTCCCGACTGCTGAGGCATGCATAGGATATCAGCCGTATGCCTCGTTTGGTTGTATCGCCCCTCATCGAAAATTGTGTCAGCGAGTACTCTGGCTGGTCGTGCCAGAGGGCCTCTGCGACCTCCAGTGGGGGCCCGCTCATGTGTTAGCGGTCGTGCGCAGCGCCGCGAGGAATTGCTGCACGACCGGCGAGTTCGCTTGGCCGTCGTACACGAATTCGACGTCGAAGCGGCCGTCGAGCTCGTCAATCGGGACCAGCCGCACCGTGCGCGGGCACGTCGGTGAAATGCTCTCCGGGACGAACGCGTAGCCCATTCCGGCTGCGACGAGTCCGATGAGCGTCGGGATGTCGCTGCCGACCTGCGCGATGCGCGGCGTGAATCCGGCCCGCCGGCACTGCTCGAGCAAGAACCGGTGATGCGCTGCGGACCGTAGTGGGTCGAACCAGACGAACGGCGCGCCTGCGAGTTCGGCCAGTTGACGAGGCGCGCGGAAGCGCTGGCCCGGTGTGGATAGCATCGCGAGCACGAATCGGTCGCGTAGCAGCCGCATGCCTGACAGATGCGGTGCCTCGCTCTGTCGCCACGCCATGATGCCGCCATCGAGATCGCCGCGTGATATCGCAGTCGCCTGCTCGGCTGATAGCATTGGCGTGATTGACAGCATGACGTCTGGGCAGGCGCTCCGGAAGGCCTTGAGGACGTTCGACACCATCGGCAACGGGAAGTAATTCGGTAGCACGCCGAGACGCAGCTCGCCGAGCTGACCGGCCGCGCTGCGCAGCGCACGTTCGCGGCTGCCCTGCAGCTCGGCGAGTAGGCGCGTAGCGTCTTGCAGGAAGCTCGCGCCGGCTGCTGTGAGTGCGATGCCCGTCGAGCGGCGGATGAGTAGCGGGGTGCCGACCGCTTCCTCGAGCTCGCGGATCTGCCGGGAAAGCGCGGGTTGAACAATCCCGACTGCGCGGGCGCCGGCCATCATGCTGCCGGCCTCAGCGACCGCCACAAAGTAGCGCAGATGGCGCAGTTCGACCTGTCGCATGAGATGACTGTCCGTTCCGTCGATATGCTCAATAGGCATGACGGTCTGCACTGAAGAGTATTGGAAAGTATGAGTGGCGCAGCTTAGGTTGTCCAGTGTCACGATAACTGTCCGCATGTTTCGGACGTTTGTCGCACTTCGTTATATGCCACTTCATATCCAGACTCCTTACGTCCGTTCGCAAGCTGCATCCCGCCGGCTCGGCAAAGACGTCTTGTTCAAGCTCGAGGCGATGCAGCCATCCGGCTCGTTCAAGCTGCGCGGCGTCGGTGCGGTATGTGACGCTCGGCGCGCGGCAGGCTCCCGTCGCTTCGTGTCATCGTCGGGCGGCAATGCGGGCATTGCGGTCGCCTATGCGGGTCGCGAACTCGGCGTGCCGGTGCTCGTCGTTGTTCCGGAGAGCACGTCCGCGCGCGCACGCGACTTGATCCGCCTCGAAGGCGCGGAGTTGCTCGTCCACGGTGCGTCTTGGGCAGAGGCGAACATGTTTGCGCAATCCGTGCTCAGCCCTCATGACGCGTTCGTGCATCCATTCGACGAGCCAGAGCTGTGGCAGGGGCATTCAACGATGATCGACGAGATGGCGGAAGCCGGACCGAAGCCCGACGCCGTCGTGCTGGCAGTTGGCGGCGGCGGGTTGCTGTGCGGCGTTCTCGAAGGGCTGGCTCGCAATGGCTGGGGCGATGTGCCGGTTGTCGCGGCCGAGACCCAAGGCGCGGAGTGCTATGCGCGCTCGATTGCGCAGGGTCGGCCAGTCGAACTGCCTGCGATTACGAGTATCGCCACGTCGCTCGGCGCGAAGCGGCCTTGCGACGCGGCGGTTGAGTGGGCGACACGCCATGCGGTCGAGAACATCGTTGTGTCCGATGCGGCAGCAGTGGCCGCCTCACTGCGGTTTCTCGACGAACACCGGATTCTGGTGGAGCCCGCGTGCGGGGCCGCACTGGCCGCGCTCGACGCGGCATCGTCGGTGCTTGCCGCCGCGTCACGCATCGCGGTGATCGTCTGCGGTGGCGTCACGGCGACGGTTGAGCATCTGCAGGCATTGATGAGCCGGGATCGATGACAGCGGGTAGAGCGCAACTCATGGCTCGCCCTGAGCCTTCGAGGGCGATTCCGCCTCCGCTTCGCCAGCACGGGCCTTCGCTAGACCCGTGCGCGCCGTGACCGAGCAACCGGATTCAGGGATGGAATCGCCACTCCGGCTATTCCTTCACTCAACGAGCCTCACAAAGCCTTGCCGAGACAGGGACCACGCCCCTCCCTGTTGGATGGGGGACTCGTACTGATTGAAGAGATCCGCGTAGGCGCGGTCCGCACCGTTGTTCTTGGCCGACATCGAGAGGGATGCCAGCCCTGGAGGGAGTCGGGTTACAGGCGACAGCTCCGCGGGTAGCTCGAACGGCGTGAACGATGTCCTGTTGCTGGGGGCCGTCAATCTCCAGATGAGTTGGTGGTCACTGCTTTGAGCGTTGAGATACGCATGCACCACCTGCGCGGTGGGGACCACGTTCCACGCCAACGTGAATCCCTCGGTCCGAGCGACGGCCGGCGCCTCCATGGTGCCGAGTGGAATCGAGGTGAGTTGAAGGGGAGGGGGGATTGTCACGACAGGGGACGAGCCGCCCTCCGTGAGGACCGTTGCGCTCGCGGAGGTGACTCCAGTCGCTCCATCGGAACCCACGATCACTGTCGTGACCACCCGGAGGAGGTCGAATGGCGGGGTGAGCGACATCGAGGGAAGCTGGAGCGGCGGAGCGCCGGTCGCCATACTGCTGAAGAGGTACATGGTGCCGAGTTTGTAATCCATCGTGACGAGGGCCTCCGTGCCGTAGGGTTCGATGTTCTCCACGTTGACCTGCTGAAACTGGTCCTCGGCGCGGTCCAGGGCGATCTCCACGTCGTCAAGTGTCTGCCCGGCCTGGAGCGTGATGTTGCTCTTGAGTCCGAAACGACGTGTCGAATTCACGTACTCCATGGCAAAGAGATGCACAGGCATGGCTCCGCTTCCCGAAATATCAATTTCGAACGAGCCGTCTATTGCGGCCCTCGTGGAGTTGCCATGGCCCTGCTGATCGGCGCTCGCGACGATGACATCTTGGACGACGCTGGTCCTCCCGGTGATGCGCCCCTTCAGGGTGGCTTGTCCCGTTACTCCTCCGGTATCCTCTTTCGTGTATTGCTGGAGCCAGACTTCTGGCTGCTCCAGGGCGAGGTAGGTGTCGGCGAAGGTCTTCTCCGTGGAAACCGCCAGCAGGGTGACATCCTGTGGACCCTGGATGTCGGGGTCCACGAAGCGCGCGACACCATCCTGGCCCAGCGGCTGCCGGAACCGGCTCCCATCCCCAAGCAGGACATAGATGCCGAGGAGCTGGCTCGGGTCGCCCATGTCCTCCCAGAGTCGCGAGTGGACTGTCAGCGAGCCCTGGATGGGAGCGTTCGATGGTCCTGGCTCGGCAGGTGGCGGCTTGCCAGGTTTGTCGCCGCAGGCCACGAGGAACAGCACGATGAGCGGAAGTAGTCGGTGCATGTGTCGGCTCCGGGATCGGGATGGTCTGGGGCGGACGAGGAGGACGTTGGAGTCGCCCCCGCCAAATCGGACGCGCGGTCATCGGCCGTGGCCTTGAGGGGGCGTCGCCGGAGCCGTGGGCTCGCAACCCACTGGGGACAGTGGCACCGGCGAGACTCCCAGGAGACCTCGCAGCCACCATTCAGAGCGAATGGGACATGAGTCACCTCCGCTCGCGAGTCTCGCCCTGAGGGTGTGACCCAACTGTGACGACGCGAGAGCCGTGCGCCCGTCGACGTGCTGAGATGGAGGGCGTGGTGCGATGGCCGTTCACCCTAGAACATGTTGCCGAAGGCGAGGTTGATGCGTGCACGAGTACGATTTGATCGCGGACTGGTATGCATCCCAACGCGCAGGCCGCATGGGCGTCCCGGAAGTAACCGCGCTCGCGGCCTCACTTCCGGCCGGTGCCTGGGTGCTGGACGTCGGCTGCGGCACTGGACTGCCGCTGACGCGGGTGCTGCTGGAGCACGGCTGCCACGTGATGGGCGTGGATAGCTCCCGCGAGTTGCTGGCGCGATTTCAAGTGAACTTCCCCCACGTGCCCGTGAGCTGTGCGCCCATCCAGTCGTGTGAGCTTCAGGAGCAGGCGTTCGACGCCGCGATCGCGTGGGGAGTCCTGTTCCACCTGCGCCACGAAGAGCAGGAACAGGCGATCGCCAATATCGCGAGGGCATTGAAACCTGGCGCCGCGTTCCTCTTCACCTCGGGCGACGTCCACGGCTCCATCGACGGCGAGCCGATGAATGGCGTGCCGTTCCGCTATCACTCGTACAGCGTCGACGGGTATCGCGACCTGCTGCGCGCGCACAGGCTCACGCTGGAAGCGACGCACACGGACGCAGGCGCGAACGTCTACTACCTGTCGCGCAAGAATGGATAAGGAGGCTTCTCGCTTCCTGCTTGCGTCCCGTACGTTCCCCCTGTGGAGGGCCCACTCTCATTCCGGTCCATTTTTCGGGAGCATGTCTCAGGCTCACAGCTCGACCATGACCCCGGCCGCGATGACAGCCAGGACGAACACCGAAATCGCGGTATAGATGTAGTCGCGCTCGCGCAAGGACATGACCAGCATCAGCGCCACACGCGCGATGGGCAAGATGATGAACACGGCCACACCGGTTTTCATCACGTCGTAGCCGCTGAGGCTGGGGGCGAGAACACTCCAGAAGTCATGTGTCGCGCCCAAGGCCATCCCGGCGGCAACGAGCGCTGAAGCAAGCCAAGTGCCGTTCCAAAGCAGTCCGGCGATGCTCTGCTCGCTTCGAGCAAGGCGATTGGTCGTAGACTTCACGCCGACCCTCCGATGAACTGAACACCCAGGGCGCTCAGGAGCATTTGAACCGCAAGCAGGGTGAGGATCACCACGAAGGAGATGCGAATCTTCTCAGCGGGCAGCCTCATCAGCAACCGCGCCCCGACGAGCGCCCCGACAACTGAGCCAAGTGCGACAGGCCCCGCAATGCCGATGTCGATATCGCCTCGCACGAAGTAGGCGCCAGCGCTCGCTGCGGCCGTCACGCCGATCATGAAGTTCGATGTGGCAGACGAGACCTTGATGGGCAGCCGCAAGGCGGTATCCATGGCAGGGATTTTGAGCACGCCGGAGCCGATACCGAGCAGCGCCGAGATCACGCCAGCCCCGTACATCAGCGCCAGGCTGATCGGCACGTGACCAACCTGATAAGGCACGTCGCGGCCCGATGCATGGTCGGGAAAGCTCGAATGCAGGCGTAGCACCGTGGCCAGACTCTTCACGTTCGGCCCGTTGGTATCGACCACTTCCACTTCGCGCCGCCGCGCTAGCATCTGCTTTGCGGATAGCGCCAAGATAAAAGCAAAGAGGCCGTACAGAAACGAATTCGAGACGATGCCGATCAGGAACACGCCTGTCAGCGCGCCGAGTGTGGTGGCTGTCTCAAGGACGATCGCAAGCCGAATATTGGTCAGGCGCCTTTTCAGGAGCGGCGCAGCGCTGCCGCACGAACAGGCAATCACCGAGATGATGCTCGCGCCGATCGCCACGTGAATGTCGACGCTGAAGAACAGCGTGAGGATTGGCACGATGAAGATGCCGCTGGCCATGCCAAGCACACCGCCGAGGGCACTCGCGCCAAATGCGGCCGCGAACAGCCAGAAGACCATCGTGGAGTTCATTGACGTGTCTCCGGCTCATGACCGTACGCGTGGACGCCGGGACAAGCGAGTGATGAACCTGATGAGGTCGCCACGATAGTGGAGCCTCTCGTAGTCGATGGGGCGAGACCCTTCGGTATAGGACGTGCGCTCGATCAGGAAGACCGGGTTGCCGGGCTCCACGGCGAGGGCCTGTGCAACGGTCGGTGTGGCTGTGATGGCTTCCAGCCGGTATTCGGCCTCAATCAGTGGCAGGTGGTATCGTTCTTCGAGCAGCGCGAAGATTGGCTCGGTTTCCAGATCGTGGGTGACGATCTTCTCCCCTAGCTCGCGCGGCAGATAGGTTTCATCGAAGGACATGGCCAAGCCGTCGGCGAGCCGCACGCGTTGGATGCGCATGACGAGGCTGCCGGGCGACACGGCGAGTTGCCGGGCAACGTCAGCATCAGCTGGGACGATTTGACTATCCAGGAGCCGAGCGGTCGGGGTGCGGCCGAGTGCCTGCATGTCCTCGACGAAGCCCGTCAGCTCGGTCAGTTCTTGGATGATCTTGGGCTGCGCGACGAAGGTACCTACGCCGCGTCGGATCTCCACCAAGCCACGAGCCACGAGGTTCTCGATCGCTTTTCGGACTGTCGTTCGGCTAACGCCGAACCGCTCAATCAAGCGGTCTTCTGTGGGAAGTTGGCTGCGAGGAGGGAGGACGCCAGCTGCGATTTCAGACGCAAGCGTCAGTTCGACTTTCGCATAAAGGGGGTTGGATTCACGCGTGGCACCCATCATGACATCACGACATCATGATGTCGTGATGTCAATGCTCCTCTCAAGCGAGAAGACGCCCTGATGTGCATGGTCGCTTCCTGATTCAGGACTCGACGAGTCCTTCTCGGGTTCACCCTGTGTGCGTTGTCTGGAGCTGAGCGGGGAGCAGAGGGGCGAGCTCAGGGCGGCCCATGGCACCACTGGCCGCCCGGGGCCAGGCAGTTCACAGCGAGCTTGTTGTCATGGGGGCAGAGCGCCTGGCGTGCCTTCTGCCAGGATGCCAGCGAGCGCGGCGATGTGCCGCTCGTCGGTGCCACAACACCCGCCGAGCACGCGTGTGCCGAGTTCCGCATGGACGCGAGCCATCTCCCGCGCAAAGGCGTCCGGGGGCGCGCAGTCGAGCTCCGCGCGCCCGTCGAGCTCCTCGGGCGAGAGTCGAGAGGTGTTGGCCTGCAGGCCCACCACCCGCGCGCGGAGGGAGGGCGAGGCGGCCAGTTGGTGCGATAGGCCCTCGCGGAAGACGGAGGGGTGGACGCAATTCACCATGTACGCGGTTGGGCGCGCGTCGGGCAGGGCGTCGATGCGCGCGACGGCCTCGGCCAGCGGGGTCCCGTCGAGCAGCGTCCCGGTGGGGCGGAGGACGAAGCTCAGCAGGAACGGCGCCCCGGTGCGCGCCATCGCCAGGGCGAGGCCCTCTGCCTCCGAGAGGGCCGGCAGCGCCTGGGCCACGAGGAAGTCCACTCCAGCACGCGAGAGCGCCTCCACGTGGGGGGCATGGAAGGCTGCCGCCTCCCGGCGGGGCAGTGCTTCCGCGGGCTGATAGGCATCCCCGCGGCACCCGACGAGCCCGCCGATGAAGACACGCGTCTCCCGCTCGCCGAGCTCATCGCGCAGGCCCGCCAGCAGCCTCACCGCCTCGGTGAAGACGTCCCGGCCAGCGAGGCCCGCGCGCGCGAGTCGTTCCGCGTTCGCGCGCCAGGTGGGCGTGAGGAGGAGGGTGGGCAGGCCATGACGCAGGCCGATGTCGCGGTAGTCACGGTAGATGGCTGCGAGCGCCTCGCGTCCCTCTGGCTCAAAGAGGAGGCTCGCGTTGGCCACGTGCGGGTCCAGCAGGCCCGCGGGGTGGCGGCGCAGGCGCTCGACCACGGAGCCCTCGGTGAGTATCCGCGGTGCGTTGTGCAGGGCATCAAGGAACGCCGCGTGCTTCGCCAGGCCACCCATTAGCGGGCCCCCTTCATCGTCAGCACCATCCGAAACCTCGCCTCGCCGGACCTCATTCGGGAATATGCCTCGCCTGCCTTCTCGAGTGGCATCGTTTCGAAGAGCGGCCGGACGTCGTCGAGGACGCTGGATTGCCGTGCTCCTCTTCCGAGAACGTCCCCGGCATGACGAGAATCTCCGCGCCGCCCGGGGGCGTATGCCGTGGAAACCCCGAGCGTTTGGCGTACCGCACGATGCTGGTTGCACGCGCCTGTTCTCCCCCCAGGCGGTCGAGCATCATCCGCTCGACACTGCCCTGGGGTGACGCCACCCATCGATATGGGGCTGGCGTGATGACCACACGTTTCGAGAAGTCTGGGCCTGGGGGCCCCTCCAGAGGTCAGTTGTACTTGTTGCGTCCTGCCATGACGCCGCCGTCGACATCCCAGATTGCGCCGGTGACCCAAGAAGTCTCGTTCGACAGCAGATGGACGATGGTCTGCGCAACATCCTCTGCGCGGCCCACGCGGCCGAGTGGGTGGAATCCGTTGAACCCCTGGAGCGCACCGTGAACCTGCTCCTTTGGGATGAAGCCTTCGTAGATGGGGGTCTCGACGACAGCGGGCGAAACAGCGTTGACGCGGATGCCATGTCCGGCCAGCTCCATCGCCAGGTGCTGCGTCAGCGAGTGGAGTCCTGCCTTGGCCATCGAATAGGCCGAGGATGGCGTGGCCTGGATGGCCTGCCTGGCCCACATGGAGCCGACGTTGACGATCGTGCCCCCCTTGCGCAGCGCGACCATGGAGCGGGCGACGGCCTGCGTGATGAAGAAGAGCGCCTTGTTGATGTCGAGGTACAGGTCGTAATCGCGCTCCTCGTGCTCCAGGAATGCCTTCGGCAGGAAGACACCCGCTGCGTTGACCAGCAGCGTCGCGTCGGCGTGGTCCTTCTGCAACTGGGCCACCAGGGCCTGTCTCTCCGTGCCGGATGTGATGTCCGCGCGCAGGCCCTCCACAGGGCCGGACGAAGCCAACTCCGCGACGGCGGCCTGGAGCTTGTCGTCTCGATGCCCGATGACGACGGCTCGACCGCCCTCCTCAAGGAGGAGACGAGCCACGGCCTTCCCCATCCCACTGGTACCACCCACAACGATGAGCTTCTGATTGGTGAATCGCGCGCTCATTGGAAATGTGCTCCTTTGCTGGTCCTGGGTGAATGTCGGGCCGCCGCGGTCGGCGGCGGCCCGACACGGAAGGCGTCAGGCGGCCTGGTAGATGCGGACTTCCGGGGCGGCGTCGAGGAGTGGCTTCAGCGCGCTCACAACGTCGGCGGTGAACAAGTCGCTTTGGAGGTAGGCGTTGGCCTGCTGCGCAGTGTCGAACCCATGGAGCACCTGCACGTCCTCGTCACGCACGAGCAACTCCTTCAACTTTGCGCCGACGACCTTCTCGAGGAATGGCGCCTTGTAGCGCTTGTACACGTCGGCGGCCGCGGGCCGGTTGGTGGGAGAAATTTGCAGGGTGATCTGCAGGTAGACCATCGGTTTCCTCCGTCTTGATGTCTGTGTTACGTGAAAGAACAACTATCCATTGTGGGGTTGCCTCGACGTCGACTCTGGGCTCCACTCCGAGCCAACGTCGGCGCGTCAGACGCTCCTCACAGTGGGGCGACGAAGGATTCATGCTCCCGGGGCCTCGTCGCGGCAATCGAGATGTTCTTGGCATCCAGCAAAGGAAATCTTTACCACCCATGAATGTGCCCGAACACCTCAACGCCCTGCGCGCCTTCGAGGCGAGTGCCAGGCACGAGAGCTTCTCTGCCGCGGCCGCCGAGCTTCACGTGACTCCGGCGGCGGTTGGACAACTCGTGCGAAGCCTCGAGGAGGCGCTCGGCACGCCGCTCTTCCATCGGAGCACGAGTGGGCGCAAGCGGCTGGTCCTCACCGAAGCGGCCCAGCGGGCGCTGCCGGATATCCGCGCGGGGTTCGAGCGGCTGAGCGTCGGAGTCGCGAGGCTGAAAGAAGGCTCGCCGGTCGGGGTGCTGACGGTGACGGTCAGCCCCGCCTTCGCGGCCAAGTGGCTACTGCCGCGCCTGGAGCGTTTCCAATCCGCATGGCCAGAGCTGGACGTTCGGCTCGATGCGTCCATCGACCTGCTCGACTTCGCCGCGCGCGGTGTGGATATCGGCGTGCGCTACGGAGCGGGGGACTGGCCCGGGTTGGTCTCGGAGAAGCTTTTCGACGAAGAGGTCTATCCCGTCTGTTCCCCTGCGCTCCTTCGGCAGGGCCGCCGTCTGCGTCGGCCTTCGGACCTGGGCGGCGTACGACTCATCCACGACCGCTCCGTGGATTCCCGGGCGGGATTCGCCACGTGGGATGCCTGGCTTGAGAAGGCGGGGGTAAAGGACGTCGAGACGAAGCGAGGCCTTCGTATCAACAACTCCGCTGCGGTACTTCAGGCAGCAATCGACGGGCAGGGAGTGGCGCTGGCTCGCAGCATCATGGCGCATGACGACGTCGCGGCCGGACGGCTGGTGCGCCTGTTCCCGGAGGTCGAGTTCCCTTCCAGACTCGCCTACTACGTCGTCTACCGACCCGAGTGCGCCACTCTCGCGAAGTTGGTGGCGTTTCGTGAATGGCTCGTTCGCGAAGCGTCCTAGCCCCTGTCGGTGAGCGCATTGGCGTTGCATCGAGCAGGGGCCGTCAGGCCGCATGGGCCGTCTCCGAAATGGAGGCGCCGATACTCGTCGACGCCCTGACCCG
Source organism: Myxococcus sp. AB056 (assembly GCF_006547365.1). Taxonomy (NCBI): domain Bacteria; kingdom Pseudomonadati; phylum Myxococcota; class Myxococcia; order Myxococcales; family Myxococcaceae; genus Myxococcus; species Myxococcus sp. AB056. Next base: position 64,681 of record NZ_VHLB01000019.1, read on the forward strand.
CCTGGCTCCTTGAAGGCGCGAAGCCGGGAACTTTCGAGGTTCGAGGCCGTGTCCTCGATGACATGAGTCTTGGCCTCCCCGGCATCTTCCTCGCGGGCCTGCTGACATTCCTGTCGCCCTGTGTCCTTCCACTCGTCCCGCTCTACCTGTCCTTCCTCGCGGGTGTGTCCCTGTCGCAGCTGCGGGAGGCGGGCAGCGGCGTGCGGCGGCCATGGGGTGTGGCGCTGGCGTTCTCGTTGGGGCTCGGCTCCGTGTTCGTCGCGCTCGGCATGGCGGCCACCGCCATGGGCGGGCTGCTCGCGGAGCATCGGAGCGGGCTCCTCCAGTTCGGAGGGCTCGCGCTCTTCCTGGTGGGGCTCAAGCAGCTTGGGTTCATCCAGATTCCCTGGATGGACGGTGAGGTGCGGCCCCTGCTCGGACGGGTGCGGCGGGGTGGCAGCCTGCTGGGCGCTTTCCTCTTCGGGGCCGCCTTCGCCCTGGGGTGGACGCCGTGCATCGGGCCAGTGCTCGGTGGGGTGCTCACCTATACCGCCTCTTCCACGTCGGAGCCCCTCATGGGGGCGCTCTACCTCGGCACCTATGCCGCGGGTCTCTCCGTTCCACTGCTACTGGTGGCCGCCGCCGCTCCGGTTGCGCTGCGGTGGATGGAGCGCGCGAAGCGGCACCTGCGCAAGTTCGAGGTCGCCACAGGGGTGCTGCTCGCCGGGTTGGGGGTGCTGCTCTTCACCGACTCGTTGGCGTTGCTCGTGCCCTCGGCGGAGGGGGGAGAGGCTTCCGCCCCCGTGATGGAGCGTCGCGCCTCGTCCGCGCCGGCCGCCTCGGAGACGGCGTGCACTTCCGAGGAAGGTGGCGATGGCACGTGCGCGCTCCCGGAGGAGGGGAGCGTCCCATCCTTCATCGGTCCGTCCGCGCTGGCCCGGGTTGAACGCCCGACGATGGTGGAGTTCGTGAGCCAGAGCTGCCCCGTCTGCCAGCGGATGGAGCCCACGGTGGCCCTGGCCGAGCAACACTGCTCGGGAAAGGGCGTTGAGGTTCTCCGCCTCGATGTGGGGACAGCGGAGGGCCGGCGGGCCGCGGCCCAATATGGCGTTCGCGGCGTTCCCACGTTCCTCTTCCTGGACGCCGCGGGCAAGGAAGTGGCGCGCCGCGTGGGTGAGCAATCCCTGACCTCCCTCTTGCAGGGACTGGAGGTCATCGCGGGTGGCCGCTGTGCGGGGCTCCTCCCGTAGACGCCAGTCGCTACGGCGCAGCGAGCAGCGCCTCCAGACGCCGCGCGTAGAACCCACGCGAGCGCTCGCCGTTGACGGCTGCCACCACCACGCCCTCTCGGTTGATGAAGACGGTGGCGGGCACGGTGGAGATGCGCAGCGGGCCCAGCACCTCCCCCTTCGCCGTGGCCACGGTCATGCGCACTCCCAGCTCGGCCGCAGTCTGGCGGTTTCGCGCCTCACTGGGATTGAGCGAGAGCGCGAGGAAGCCGACGCCGCGCGCCTCGTACTCACTCCTCAGGGCTTCGAGCTCGGGCAACTCCCGAGCACAGGCGTGTCAGCCTGGGGCCCACACGTTGATGACCCAGGGACGGCCCAGCAGCGCTGCCCGGTCGATGCGCTCTCCCGCCAGCGTCTCGGCCCGCAGGGTCTCCGGCACCGGCGTGCCGGGGCGGTCATAGCGGTCATTGCGGTCACACGCTCCCTGAACCAGGGCGAGCGCAATCAGGAGCGGGAAGCCAAGGAGACGGCGCATGGGTTTCTCTATGCACACGGAAGCACGCCCGCGCATCTTCTTTCCGTGCGGGAGTTCCGGCGGTCGGGGTGTTCCGGAAGGACACCTCGGCTGCCCACAAAAGTTCCACCAGGGGACAGTGGTGTCCTCCACGGACTCGGCTTCAACGCCGCGCGCGACTGGCCGCGCTACCTCCAGGAGCGCCGCGAGGGTGCCCTGATGGCCGCCGAGTTTGGTGGCTCTACAACCCGGTGCGGTACACGCAGGTCTTCCGTTCCATCAGGAGCGCTGTTGGTGGAACGGGAGCCCTTCGGCTCGCCGCTCGTGTATATGCCTCCGCTCCTCCTTCCTCTGGAGCCGATATGAGCGCCCTGCCCGCGTGCCCGAAGTGCAACTCCGCCTACACGTACGAAGACGGCAGCCTCTTCGTCTGCCCGGAGTGCGCGCATGAGTGGTCGACCGTCGCTGCCGCGGCGCCGGGGGAAGAGAAGCGCGAGGTGCGCGACGCCTACGGCAACCTGCTTCAGGACGGCGATAGCGTCACCGTCATCAAGGATTTGAAGGTCAAGGGCTCGTCGACGGTGGTCAAGGTCGGCACCAAGGTCCGGAGCATCCGCCTCGTCGACGGCGACCACGACATCGACTGCAAGATCGACGGCATCGGCGCGATGGGGCTCAAGTCGGAGTTCGTGAAGAAGGCGTAAGTGGGCTTGCGCCGCTTCCGTGGATACCCTGGACGAGGCAGGGTGGAGTCCGACTTGGCGGAAGGAAAGTAGCCGCGAACCGCCCCGGGCTGCACTAGAAGAGGCTACTAGGTGCACCGCACCCCGTCCCTGGAGCCGCCCCACGTGCAGCCTTCAGCCCCCCAACGTCATCGAGAGCCGCCCCGCTCCTGGTGGACGCGCTTCCTGGACTTCATGGAGCTGTCCTCTCCCGAAGGGCGCTGGGGGCTGGGGCTCGTGCTCAGCCTGCTCGTCATCGGCTTCTGGCCGCTGCTGCTGCTGGCTGTCCTCGACGTGAGCGGGACGCCGCGCAAGGTGCTGGTCGCGCTGGGGCCCGCGTCAATCTGTCTGGGGTTCGCCCTGCTCATCCTGGTGTGCGGCTACCGGTATGGTGAGTCGCTCCGGTGGTCGCGCGCCCAGACGTGGGGGCTCGCCGCGCTGTTCCTGGGCATGGGCCTCGCGGGTGGCGCGGGGCTCTGGTTCAGCGAAGGCTGAGCGCGCGCTCCTTGCGAGGGCGCCCTCAGCCCTCCTGCTCGGCGCCCTCGAAGGTGACCTTCGCCTTGTTCATGACGTGCTCCACCGCGAGTAGGTACCAACCCATCTCGGCGAGTTGCTTCGTCGTCTCGGGCGACTCGCGCAGGGCGGCGTGCGCATCCGCGGCGGTGAGCCCGAAGGGCTCCAACTGGTCGCGCACCAACTGCTCGAGCTTCTCCGGGGTGAGCTGAAGCTTCTGCTCCTCGGTGATGGCCTTCAGCACGATGCCGATGTGCAGCCGACGCTCGACGTCCGCGCGCGTGGTGGGGTCCGTGAGCCAGCCCTCGAGCGCTTCCCGCTGCTCGTCGACGTCGAACTGGTGCTCAAGCATGCCCTGGCCCTCGGCCTGGACCCAGCGGCGGCGCAGCTCCTCGTCCACCAGCGCGCGAGGCAGCTCCACCGGAGCACGCCGGGCCAGCTCGTCCAGCACCATGTCCCGCGCCTGGACCCAGAGCTGTGCCGCCGCCGCGTCCTCCAGCTCGTCGCGCAGGTGGGTCATCACCTCGCCCAGCGTGCCGCCCAGCCCGAGCTTCTCGAGGAACTCGGGGGCGCTCTCCGGAGGCAGCGTCACCTCGTGGGCGGCCAGGACGTCCACCAGGAAGCGCGCGGGCTTCCCCTGGAGTGCCTCCACGGGGTACGTCTCCGGCAGCTCCAGGGCAATCTGCAGGGACTCGCCCACCTTGGCACCCTCGGCTACGGACTCGCTGAAGCCGGGCAGGGCCTCGATGGGGGCAAGCTCCGTCGTCATGCCGAAGCGCGCGGAGAAGGGGATGAGCTTTCCGTCGCAGTAGCCCACGATGTTGAGCCGCACCTCGTCGCCCAGCTCCAGCGACTCGCCGGGTTGACGCTCGCGCGAGGTCGCCAGGGCGCGGCGCTTCTCGTGGAAGGCGCGCAGCAGGTCTTCCTCGGTCAGGTCGTCCGGGGTGGGGACCCGCACCGAGATTCCCTCCAGGGAGGGCGCCTTCACGGTGGGAAGCTCGAGGGCCTTGGCGGAGGCGAGGCTCACCACCGGGCTCATCTTCAGGAGGCGCTCGACTCCACGACCTGGTCCTTGCGTCCCTTGCTTGCGGCTCACGAATGCTCCCGGGAGATAGGCTTGCCAGCGCCCGCGCCAATGGGGGGAAAAGCGACGGCTCGGCATGGACCAAGGCATAGTCCAGCCGAGCCGCTCTGACAAACCCCGAAGGGTGGGGCGCTGCTCTAGAAGAAGGCGCCCACGATGCTGGACACCGTGGAGACCGCGGCGCCCACCTGGCTGACAATCGGGATGTTGGTGGCCGCGGCGACCGAGCCCACCGCCGTGATGACGGACGTCACCTTCTTGCCCGTGCTCGCGTTCTTGTCCATCAGCGTCGCGCCAGCGTTGGCCACGTCGACCGCGGCGATGGCCACGTTGACGCCCGGGGCGAACCGGCCCAGCGCCTTGGCGGCGGTGCCGGCGGCGGCCTTCGCGCCCTGCTTGAGGGCCGCCTCACCGGCCTCCTTGCCCGCCGTCTTCAGCGCGGCCTTGGCGGCCTGGCGCGTGCCGCTGCCAGTCAGGCCCTGGGCCAGGGTGCTGGTCGCCTTCGCCGTCTCGGCCGCGGCGGACTTGACGGCCCGGCTCACGCCCCTGGCGGTGCCACCCTCGAAGATGCCCTTGGTGGCGGTGTCCTTGACGGCCTTGAGCACGTCGTCGCTGGCGTTGGGGAGCGCCTTCTTGAAGGCGTCGACGGCCTTCTTGCCGGCCTCCAGCTTCTCCTTGAAGACGGTACCGCCGAGCACGCCGCCCATTACCTTGCCGCCGACGATGCCGCCCGTCGCGGCGGACAGGCCCGCCTTGGTCGCGTCGAGCGTCGAGCGCGTGGCGGTGATGATGTCGTCCTTGCTACCAGTGCGGATGGCCTGGCGGATGTCCTTGACGGCCGTGGCGCCCGACATCACCGCGCCAGGGATGCCCGCGTAGCGCGCGGCGGCCTTCATGCCGGCGCCCAGCTTGGTCAGGCCCTTGAACTCGCCCGCGGCGTAGGTGGGGTTGCTGACGAACGCCCGGTTGGCGCCGGTCAGCAGGCCCTCGGCGCCGTTCTTGATGTTCTTGATCTGCTGGAAGGCATCCTTGCCGTACCCGAAGGCCTTCGCGCTCTGGGTGGCAACGGCCGTGGCGCCCTTGATGAGCCCCTTGTTGTCCTCGACGGTCTTCTGGACGTCCTTGGCTACCTTCTGGACGTTGGCGCGGGCAGAGTTGAAGGTCTTGCGGATATCGAAACCCATGGTGGGCCTCTCGAAATTGAAATGGACGAAATCGTAGGGATTATCGCGATCACCCCGCCGGAGTTGCGTCGGGACCGACAATCCCGAAGATACCTCAAGGGCAGCGCCCATGGCGGCGCCGGGGAGCCGCTGTCCCGAAGCTGAACCATGCTCTCCGGGTCCTCTTGGCGAACTCCGACGCGCGTCCCACCGTCCCAAGGCTTCGAGCCGGGGAGGAGAGGACATGCGAGCAAGGAGTGGATGTGCTCTGGTGTGGCTTGGACTGGCGGGATGTGGGGGACTCCCAGTCGAAACAGTCGAAACTGGCGAGGTCACCGCGCAGGCCTGTCCCGCCGGGGTGGCCTCGCGCGTCAAAGTCGTCGTTCCACCGGGGTCCGGCTCCTCCGTCAACGGGCCCTACCCGGAGTTCCTGGTCGACGTGCAGGGGAAGCTCTACTTCGCCACCAACTTCTTCGACGGACGCGCCGTCTTGTGGCGCAGCAATGGCACGGAGGCCGGCACCGTCCAGGTGAAGTCGTTTCCCCCCGCCTCCGTGGCGGACCCCCGGATGAGCAGCCTGGTTCCGGTGGGAAACAAGGTCTTCTTCCAGTTCGATGATCCGGGCACCGGGAAGGAGTTGTGGGTCAGCGACGGCACCGGGGCAGGGACCCACCTCGTCAAGGACGTGACGCCCGGCCCCGCCGGCACCCGGTTCGCGTTCACCGCCGCGCAGAACGGGCGGCTGACCTTCATCCGCGAGTGGGCGTTCGCGCCCGGCAATCCCCAGGTGGAGGTGTGGCGCTCGGACGGGACCGCGGCGGGCACGGTGGAGGTGGCGAACTTCGGCACGCTCGGGGAGCTCGTCGCCCCGACGATGCTGGGCAACACCCTGCTCTTCTTCCTGGACACCGGCACTGGCACCTCGCTGTGGCGCTCGGACGGGACCACTGCGGGCACGGTGCATCTGGGGAACTTCGGTCCCCTCGCGACCGACCGATACACGTCGTTCGAGGTGGGCAATGCCTTGCTCTTCTTCGTGGTCACGCCCGGTCAGGGCACCTCGCTGTGGCGCACCGACGGCACACCGGCCGGCACCATCTGGGTCAAGAAGCTGGATGCGCAGGCGGTTCCCATTGGACAGACGGGCTTCGCCGGGAACCTGGGCCTGTTCCTGTTGAGAGACGGCCCCAACACCGAGGTGTGGAAGACGGATGGCACGCCGGGAGGCACCGTCCGCCTGGAGACGTTCGGCAAGTTCGTCAACCTGCTCGGTGCGCTGAACACGTCTGTCTATCTGTATTCGATGAACCCGAGCACGAAGCGGCTGCGCATCGAAAGTGTCTCCCTGGGGGGCGGAGGCAAGACCTCCGTCACGACCCTCCCCAATCCCTATTCGGACCAGGAGGACGCGTACCCCAGCGTGCAGCGGACTGCGACCTCCGGCGGGAAGCTCTACTTCTCCGTGGCCATTGGCACCTCGGGCCCTGCGCCACGGGAGGTGTCGCTGTGGGCGTTGAATGGTGCGGCGGCGGTCCAGCTCTCCCGCACCCTGAGCACGGGCGACGAATACGCCTCCCCGCTGTTCCCCACGGGCACGGGCCCCGTCCTCTTCGCCGCGTCGAAGAGCGGCTCGGGCACCGAGCCCTGGTTCACCCAGGGGAGCCCGGCGACCACTGGCCAGCTCGCGGAGATCCGCCCCGGAGCGGGCTCCTCCGTCCCGGATGGGTTCACCCTCCTGGGCAACCGCATCTACTTCCGCGCCGTCGACGACACGAACGCCTTCCAGCTGTGGTCCATGCCCGCCACCTTCTCCTGTCCCGCGGGACTGGCTGAAGCGGAGTAGTCCCCCGCATGCCCGCGCCCCGAGAGGAGGTTCCGGGGCGCGGCGCCCTCCACCCGCGCGGCATGCAGGTGGCCCGTGGCCACGATGAGGCGCCGCATCGGGTCGTGGCGGCGCAGAAGCCTTGGCTGCTTTAGGTGTATGTGAAATGCGTTGCACCGGAGGCGCCGACGGCGCCGCCATGGATGCGGCGACAAAGCAACGCTGAGGACGATGACCATTCCTCAGGGCAGCGGCGTCGTCGATAGCGGTGCATGAACTTGCACACGGGATGTGACAGTCACTCGAGCGGAAGGCGGTGCCCGCTGCCGTCATGGCGCGGGCCATGTCCGGTGTGTCGCTGGAGAGCATCGCTTGAAGGTGCGCTTCCACCTGCTCCCTGTCGCAGCGGCGCGGCGGATGACCTCCACCCTCTTGGTGAACGTCAAAGGAACGGCCATGCCCCACAATTCAAACAGCAGCCTGTCCCTGCGCTCTGGACTCTTCACGCGCGCCGTGGACAGCCCCATTCCGAATCTCAAATCCTTGACGTCCCGGAACGTCTCTTCGCACAAGAAGCGCCGAGAGTAGAGGTCCACCACCTGGCGCGCGTTGGCGCTGTCCAGTCTGGTGGCCAGACACCCAGGCTCCTTCATGCCCTTCTGGTGCACCAGCACCACCGCGGGCACGGGGGGCGGTCCGCCGTCACGTGCACGCCCGCCAGCTTCTTGGCCTGCCCACTGGCTGGTATCCACTCGGCCGCCGGACGCTGATGGCCTCCTTCCACCTCTACCCGCACGTCCTTGCGGAAGCGCACCACGTACTCGAAGCCCGACTGTGCCAGCAAGGCATACAGCCGCTGGTCCGCGAAGCCCCGGTCCGCCAGTATCGTCACCTTCACCTCCGCGGGCACGCACTCCTTCAACCGCAACAGCAGCTCATCCTCCGCTTGCGCGCGGTTGCCCGCCAGGGCGCTCTTCTGGAGCGTCAGCCACAGCAGGAGCGTGGTGCGCCCGTGCGAGATGACGAGGCTGGCCACCAGCGTGGTGTGGTCATCGGCCTCGAAGTCCGTCCAGTCCAGCGCCACCACCGCCTCGGTGCGCTTGGCCAGCACGTACGGCACCCACGAGGCCGCCAGCTTCCACGCGTCCACCGCCTCGTTGGACAGCAGCCGGTCCACCTGCTTGATGCCGTGCTTCTGCACGTCGCCTCGGGCCCATGCGAGGGCCATTGCCAATGGCATGCACCGGCAAGGACGCGGCGTGTACCACGCCCAACGTCGCATGCGACAGCGACAGCACCCGCTTGGCGTGCAGAGCCTTCTCGAACAAGTTCTCCAGGAACGCCCGCACCTGCTCTTCGTTGATTGCCACCTTGCGTACCGGCATGGCCTCTCCTCCCGCACCCCACCACTCCGCTTCGCACGGAGCTGTCAGGTAGGCGGCTGGTGATCCGCTCGCCCAAATGCGGGGATCACTCAGAGGAGGGGGATGGGGGGCTGCCGCCTCCCTCGTTGTCCCAGCCACTCTCCGGGTGTCCCGAGCCATGCCATTCTGCGGCAGGGGGCGCTTGGCGAGCCAGTGGGGTCATGCTCCAGCTTCCGAAGTCTAGCAGCTGGAGGGAGCGGTCCTCCGCCTGGACGCGATACTCGATCCACTGGTCGCCCAGGAATACCCGGTGTATTCCTGGCGAGACGACCGCGAGTTCCTTCGCATGAGGACGCCTCACCTTGGATGGGGATTGGGCGGCGTCCTCGGCCGCCGCGGCGAGCATGTCCAGTCGCTCCTGGATGGGTTGGCGTTCAGAGGGAGGAAGCTGCTCGTACGCTTCCGAGAGCTCGGGGACGACAGTGATGCAATAGGACATGAGAGACACCGCGATGAGGGAATGGGCCTGTCATGCTTGTGTTTCGCCCAGGGCCCATATGATTGAAGGAACAATCTAAAAGTAGTCATGGCGGGAGTTTCTCGCCGGCTGAAGTATTCCTTTGTTTCGGGCTTTCCCTTGCGCATCGCCTTGAGCTTTGCGACCGTCGAGTGGACGGAGCGTCGAGTGCTGGCTGCGCCTCCCCGCTGCCTCTGGACGCGGCGGCGGGGCATGCATCACCTGGATGAGCTTCATTCGGGCGAGCAGACGCATGACCTGCCAGGTGGGGTCTAGCTCGAAGCGCTTCGCGGCGAAATCGGGGCTCGCCGGCCGGGCGTGGTGGTTGTTTTGGAACAGCTCGCCCATGCACACCACGTCCAGGGGCAGCGTGTTGCGCGACTGGTCTCGGGTCGCGAAATTGCGGTAGCCGTACCGGTGTCCGCACCAGTTCACGATGGCGCCGTGCACAGGCCCCATCACGAAATGCAAGGGGAGGAGCGCCCAGTGCCACCGGCGCGTGGAGAAGCGCTTGTAGACGAGCGTGTAGAGCGCACCAAACCCCAGGCGGGAAGCCCAACTGCTGAAGAAGCGGTCCACCGCGGGCCACTCGGGGTAGCCACCAGTGAATCGTGCCTCTGCGTGGACGCGCCTTGTGAGCAGCCCCCCGTAGCGACGCCCCGTTTCCAGCATCATGCGCGGCAGGTGCTTGTGGTGCGCAGGGGAGTGTGGGTCACAGGGGGTGTCCGCATAGGCATGGTGTTCACGGTGCAAGATGGCGTAGGCGCGTGGGTCGAGGTAGCTCGAGCCCTGCACCAGCGCGGTGCTCAGATGCAGCACGCGTTCTGAGCGCGGCGTCATCGTGAACATCCGATGCGCGGCATAGCGGTGCTGGAAGAGGCTTTGGAAGAGCACACTCAGCGTCCAATGGGAGGCGAAGAAGGGGAGCATATCTGTACAACTTCTGGAGTGTCACCTCTCTGTCAGCTCACGCCCGATACCAGGGCAGGATGGGCAGCTTACGGCTCGCGCGGCTGGTAGGGCCGCGAGTCCAGCGGCAACGTAACGGTGAAGGTCGTTCCGGTCGCGGCGTCACTCTGGACTGTGACGCTTCCACCATGTGCTTGCGCACACCCCCAGACGAGCGTCAGTCCAAGCCCCCAACCCCTCGACGTCCCTTCCTGCGCGGAGTGGGTCCGGGTGAAAGGCTTGAAAATCTGTTCCTGGTCCGTGAGTGCGATGACAGGACCTCGGTTGTGGACTGACGCTCGTGCCGTGTCTCCGGTCCGGGTAACTGTGAAGGTGATGGGTTCGGTGGCGGAGCCGTACTTGATGGCGTTGCTCCCCAGGTTCCAGAGCGCGCGGCGGAGTTCCTCCGCGCTCCAGACTCCCCGGACGCGCTCCTCCGCATGGAGCACGAAGCGGTCCCCATGGAGCGCAATCAACTCTTCGACTACCTCCTGGGCGACGCCGCCTAGGTCGCAGGTGTCGAGGCGAAGCGGGAGCCGCTGGCCTGCCTGGATGCGGTTCGCGTCGAGCAGGTCCCGCACCATCTGGTCGGTGCGTTCGATGTTCCGGTCGATGCGCAGAGCCAGGTCTCGTCGTTGGTCCAATCGTTCAGGATGCCGCATGAGAAGCTGCGCCCCTGACTTCGCCGCCGACAGCGGTCCGCGAAGGTCATGGGCGAGCACCGAGACGAAGCGTTCGCGAAGCGCTCGTTCGGCTTGCAGCGCTTCGATTTTCTCGCGCAGCTTCGCGTACAACTTGGCGTTGTCCAGATGGACGCCAAGCTGTTGTCCCAGCGAGAGCAGCCGTGCCTTCTCCCGTGCGGTGAATTCCCGGACCTCGGTCAAGCCGACAAACATGATGCCCACCAGTGCACGGTGGGGGGGAAGTCGAACACCGAGCAGCGAACGCAGTCCGCTCTGGCGAAGCGGAGGGCTCAGCTCGAGCGGCGTCGTCTCGGCATCTAGAACCGAACTGGTCTCATCGCCCCCAGCGGCAATCATTCCGGGAAAGGATGCGGGACTCATCGAGGTCGCGTAGTTCTCCAGGTGCTCGCTCGCTATCCCCGCAGCGGCTGCGGTAACGAGCCTTTCCCCCTCGACTTCATACAGAAGCACGGCCGCGCTCTGAGCGCCCATGGCCTCGACGATCAACTCAAGGGCTCCCTTTAAGTGGTGATGCAGGGACGTCGTCTCCTCCATGAGCGCTTCGCTGGCCCCCTGCTGGAGGAGCCGCAAGTATCGTTTCTCCGTCTGCTCGTCCTCCATCAGATGCTGACTGAAGATTTCCGCCACGGCGGTTGATGCGTCATGCAGCTCGGTGAAGAGGCGCTCAACGTCCTGGGCGCTAGGGCGGGCCTCGGGCGAAGCGTTCGCCCACATGTGGGTAATGCACCGTCCCAGGATAGCGAACTCCTCGATGACTTCCGCGACATTGAAGCCCTGTCGGAGGCGGGCGGCTACATGGCTTTCGATGTGCGCTTTCCGGGCGTTGGCGAGCGCACCGGGTGCCCCTTCTTCGTCGGCAAGCGACGCTAGATACGTAGGTATGACGTTTTCGAACTCGGGCCCCTCCAGCCTTCGGGCGGATGCCGCGCGGGTGGCCTGCTCGGACCATCTACGGATGATTTCACCTCGATTCCGACGAATGGTCTCCGCAACACTTGCCATCGCGATACCTCGCTTTCCTAAGGTATGGATGCCGCCTGGTACTTCCTGTGTGAGCAAGAGTAGCGCTTGTCGGACTGTTGGTGATCAAAGAGTGGATGCCCTGCCGGGCTTGGCCTTTGTAAGAAATCGTGCTGGCGGATTTCGTCTGCTACCAGCCAGGCAGGCGCTGTGGGGAACGTCTTCAGCAGCGCCTCACGAGCATCGTCCCGATTCGGATGTTGGTCATCTGGTTGGCGGTCCACGCAAGTCGCGGAAGAATTGTGGAAGCATGGTGTCTTCAGATTCAACACAGTGCTCCATCGTCAGCGCTCCGCCATTGACGAGTTGTGGGTTGCCTCAAGGACAAGCATCTTGTTTAACGTGAGATGTAACGGGCTCGCGGCGAACTACCTGTTCCTCGTCCAGGCGGCGCTCATCGCGCCGGGAGACCCCTCGAAGTCGGTGCTGTCGCGGCGCATGCACTCCCTCTCGACGTCACGCATGCCACCGCTCGCCACAGCCATCCTCGATACGGAGGGCACGACGCTGGTGGATGGCTGGATTGCCTCCATGCCGGCATGCCCCGCGGAGCCCTGAGCCGGAAGGGGGCGTGTGCCGGGCCCTAGGGTGGGCCAGGCACCGCAGGCGGGCTGCTGGACGGATTCCGGCGTGGCCCTGTCATCCTGACGGTCTTGCGCGCGCCTCGCTCACTCGCAGTGACGCACTGCTAAATGTGGCCTGGACGCACCCATGACGCGGCGACCGAGTCTTGGGTAGGCACAGGAGGTACACTCCACTGCCGGTGGACTTCATCCGCCATCCCACCGATGCGCGGAGTCTGCCAACCACGGGGGAAACATGGGCGCGCGAAGCACTATCGAGCGATGGCTGGAGCGCATCGAAGCCAGCCTCAGCGTAGGCGTGACCATTGGCACGGCCGTCGTTGCCGTGCTCGGGCTCGCAGCGTTCCTCATGGCAATTGTGCACAGGGGGCTCTTGGGGGGAACCCTCGACGCTACCGCCATCGGGCACCTGCTCGATGTCGGGTTGGTGGTGTTCATCGCGCTCGAGCTCTTCAAGATTGGAATCGCACATCTGCGCAACCGCAGCATCGTGCCAACGGTGATGGAGGCCGCGCTGATCGCGGTCGTCAGAAAGATTGTGGTGATGGAACTCGACGCGGAAACCTTTCCGAGGGTCCTACCCCTCTCGCTGCTCCTGCTGTCCGTCGGCGCCACCTGGTTCCTGGTCCATCGGTCCCACGCCAGCGTTGGCCCTGCTTCGAACCGCGAATAGACGGTGAAGCCGCGTCCCGATGATGATGGCGCCCGCCGCTGCCGCGAGGCAAAGCGCCTTCGCTACTTCCGCGGCCGCTTGAAGAGGTCTCCAATGCCCTTGCGTGCTCGGTTCACCGGGTTCTCGCTCCCTTTCTGCGGCAGCCCCCCTGGCAGCAGGCCCTTGGCGACGTCCAGCGTGCTGCCAGGCTTCACCTCAGGCGCTCTGAGTGTGCCCGTGATCGTGAGTGGGATCGTCACCGGCGCCTTCATTGGAATCGCACCGGGGGTGATGGCCGAGACGAACTGCCCGGAAGCGTTGATCGTACCCTTGAGCTCCAGGCGCTGATCGAGGCCCACCCGGCCATCCAGTGTCCCGGTGCCAATGTCCGACTGGAACGCCATGGGCTTCGTGAACGCGACCCATCCGCCCTGGACCCGGAACTGCGCGCTCAGGTCGTTCAGTCGGGTGCCCTGCACCGCTTTCTGGACCGTGCCAGTCGCGTCCTTGAGCCCCAGTGCCTCCAAGCCCCGCGTCAGTACCGGAACCACCTCCGCACCGACGTCTGCGGTCGTGAGGGCACCGTCGCGAAGCTGCACGCTCCCGCCGCCGGTGACGCTGTCCCGCGCTTGGGCCCAATCCACTCCGGTACCGGTGAGTTGAAGCTCGCCGCTGGCCTTGCCCCTCAGTGACGGATGTCCCGAAAGCGACTGGAAGGCCTTCGCGGTGTCCATTCCGGCGAGGACCACCTTGAGTGTCCACTCCGGCTGCTTCTTGGTGAGGTCCACCCGGGTCCCCGTGAGGTCAGCGTGCCCGCCATAGATGGTTGCGCCGCCACGCTGCACGAGGAGCACGCCGTCATCCAGCCTCGCCTGCGCGTCCACGTCCGTGGTCACGAGCGCACCGTGGTGGAGCTTCGCCAGCTTGAGTGTTCCTCCCACATCGACCTCCCCAAGCTGCGCGCGCACCGAGGCAGGCAGCGCGGTGGCCGATTCTTCATCCTTCGGCTGCGGTGGCAGCACTCCGAGCAGGTGCTTCACGTCGAGTTCCTGCCCTTGCAGCGCGAAGCGCACGCGCGCGGGCGCCACCCAGGCCGAGGCCGTGCCGCCGAGCTGGATGCCGGGGCCCTTGAGGGCAATCTGCGTGAAGTCCACCTTCGCCGCCTTCGCATTGGCCGGGGCGATGCGCGAGGTGAATGCGAACGAGCCGCTCGCCGGCTCACCGCGAAGCCTCAACTCTCTCGCTGAGCCGTGGCCCGCGAGCGCGTACTCGCCCTGGTCGGTCTTCACGTCCGCGCCGATGTCCATCCGGCCGCCAGTGAAATAACCAGCCGCCCTCGGAGGCAGGAAGTTCCGGAATGCGTTCACGGAGAGGTCCTTTCCGCGCAGGTGCAGCGTCACCTCGGGCACCGGCTGGCCGGGCTGGAGCTTCCCGGCGGGGAGCGGGTCGACCTTGAAGTCCATCGCCACGTTCTGCTCCGATGCGGCGAGCGCTGCCTGCATGGCGCCCTCGAACGCCAGTCCCGGTCCGAGGCCCTTCAATTCCACGTCGATGTCCCGGAGTACGACCGCGGCGGTGCCACCGGCCGCCTGCAGGTCGGTCACATTCACGACGCCATCTTGAATCCGAAGGTCCTCGACGAACGCCCCTCGCTCGGACTCGGGGCGGGTGCTCCCGAGCGATTCGTGGTTCCACGTCCCGTCTTCGCGCCGCACCAGGTTCAGCTTCGTGGCATCGAGCTTCAGCACGCTCACGCGCACATCCTTGCCGAGACTCCGAATCAGCGGCCAGAGCTGAACGGTCGCAGTCGCACGTGGGGCCTCCAGGAACGGAGGCTCGTTGCCGTCACCCTCGACCCGCAGGTTCGTGATCGTGGCGCCGGGCCTTGGAAGCCAGTGGGCATCAAGCTTTTCGACGCTCACAGGGCGGCCGAGGGAGCTGGTGGCGATGGCCTCGAGCTGCCCGCGCAGACGCTCGGCGATCCACGACGGCTTCAGGGCCAGCGCACTGGCAGCCAGCACCAGCACGGCGGCCGCGACACCGAGCGCGACCTTCAAGCCACGGCGGGCGGAGTGCGCAGTTCTCTTCATGCCCTTGTTAAGATGAGCGGCCCCTGGCCCCGCGGAGGCCCCAGGCAACCAGGCTCCTTTTGGGCCGCGCCCGCAAGAGACGGCTGTCTCGCCGCCCGTGTGCATTGCCCCTTTGTCGACCGCCGCCGCGCCGTCTGCTCGAACCGGAGCGGGCTCAGCGTTTGTCTTTAGAGGAACGGCGACCGAGGACGGCGTTGATCTCGGCGCCCAGCAGCAGCGCGAGCGAGGAGATCCACATCCACAACATCAGGACGATGATGCCTCCCAGGGCTCCATATAGGTGATGCCGAACGTGCTGAAGCGGGAGACATAGAAGGAGAAGCCCAGCGAAGCAGCAAGCCAGACGAGCACCCCCGCTACGGAGCCGGGCGTGATGAACTTGAACCTCTGACGGGTATCCGGGAGCACGGAGTAGAGGACGGCCCAGAGGATCATCATCAGCAGCGCCGCGAGGGGAAACCTCAGCCAGCCAGCCAGCGTTGCCCAGGGCCCACCGAGCCGGGTGGCGAGAGCCGGGGCGCCCACCGCGATGAAACCGGCGAGCGGCGCCAGGACGGCTCCCGCCAGCGTCATTCCCAACGCCATCCCCAGGCGCTTCCAGCGCGGACGGCTCTCCGTCACATCGTAGGCGGTATTGAGGGCTATCATGAGACTTCGTACCCCGGCGGTCGCCGACCCCGCGGCGGCCAGCGCGCTGATCGTCAGCAGCCCCCTGCCTGGCCCGGAGGTGAGTTGCGCGAGCTGCTCATAGAGGAGCCGGCTGAAGGCCGGGGGAACTTCGCGCCCCAGCGCGCCGATGAGCGCTTCTACCTGCGAGGGCTGAATGACGAGGCCCGCCAGAGCGACGGTGAGGAGCAGGAAGGGAAAGAGGGAGAGGAGGCCGTAGAACGTGAGCGCGGCTGCCGCGTCGCTCAGCTTGTTGCGCTGCCACGCCCGTCGCAGTCCTCCAAGGATGTCCGCCCACTCCGCTGCGCTGCCGGGTAGGCCCCCGTGTGCCCTCGCAGGACGCCTTTCCGCGCCGGGCGCTTCCTTGCGAGTCAGGCTGCGGGGCACGCTTTCCATGGTCATCTCCTGGGCGAAAGGTAGCCCTGCCCCGCCTCTGACTGCTTCAACAGACGCCACTGAACAGCCAGGCATCCGGGCCCGAGCGCAGGGCAGTCACTAGGTTCATTTAAGGGGCAGCGGGGTTTTCACTGGGAGGCACCGCCCGCCACCAGCCTGGTGACACCTTCAGACGAGGAAACGAGCCATGGAACGCACGGATGCTGACCGCCTGAAGGCTGTGTTGGCCAAGATGATGGCGGTGCTGGCCATCATCGGCGCCATCAACTGGGGCCTGATCGGCTTCTTCAATTGGAACCTCGTGGAGGCGGTCTTCGGTGGCGGCTCACGTGAGGAGACCAGCGCTCTTGCGCGTCTCATCTACTCTGTCGTGGGACTGGCGGGAGTGGCGCTTGCGCTCACCTTCCCATGGCGTCGGCCGCTGGAAACGACGACAACGACCACGACGACCCGAATCACGGGTGCTGGGTCGAACCGACGGTCGGACGTGCGGGCCTGATGCGGAGAGCCGTTGAGCCAAGGGAGGGCTCGACCGTGGTGTGAGCGTGCGCGACTGTCTCTGGGACGTCAGGCAGCTTGGCCTCGACGCACCCATGACGTCGCGGCCGAATTTTGGGTAGGCACAACACGATGGGCCTTTTCTTCGAGAGCTGTGATGTCGTCCTCGATGTACAGCACCGTGATGGGGGCGACGACTCCGTGGTGGCGCACTCGGGCACCATGCGCGTTCTTCCCGCAGGAAGCCCTGCGCGAGCTTGTTCCCGATCCACTCTCCTGGGACAAGCAGTCCACAACGCGGGCACGCGCTACCGGGCCGGAAGCGGGCGCGCTCATCAAACCACGGAGCGTCGTGCCGCCGACCAGGCCCAGGCGACATGTCCGTCCGGACGCACAAGCAGTCCGTCCACGTCGTGCAGGGGGCTGGTGTCCTCGGGAGTCTTCATCGCCTGAACATTCAAGCGGGGGCGCCAACCCGGTGCGGGTTCCCACCCAGTGGGCGGCGGCGCGGCGTACTTCGTGTGGAGCCACAGCCACTGGCCGGCGTGAAGTGCAGAGTAGAGCGAGCGTTGGTTTCCGTCAGCGAGCCGCAGCGGCCAGTCGGGAAGCCTGCGTCCCGTCCATCCCGGCAGGGCCTCTGCGGCGGGCATGGGGACGGGGGCCTGCGGGAAAGCCACGTCCAGGCCGCCGAGCTGCTCGGCGAGCTGGCGATTGACAGCGGGCAGTCGCAGGATGCCGTTCATCAACTCCCGCAGGGCGAGGATCTCCGGCGTGAAGCCCATGAGCGCGGACTGGGCTTGCGTGTTGCTGAGTAGGGCACGTCCCACGGGGTGCCGCTCCTGGTGGTAGCTGTCCAGCAGCGTCCCTGGCGCACCCTCGCGCAGCACGGCGGCGAGCTTCCAGCCCAGGTTCACCGCGTCCTGGAGGCCGACGTTGAGGCCCTGGCCACCGGCTGGATAGTGCATATGCGCCGCGTCTCCGGCGAGCAGCACGCGCTCCTTGCGGTACTGCTCCGCCAGCCGCGTCTCGTCGCCGAAGCGTGAGAGCCAGCGAGGCTCCCTCATGCCGAAGTCGGAGCCGGCCACGCGTATGAGGCTCGCGCGCAGCTCATCCAGTGAAAGGGGCTCGCGCAGCGGCGTGTGCTCGCGCTCCGCGTCCGTGACGATGGCGCGGTGCATGCCATTCCCCAGGGGGACGATGACGGCGTTGCCGCGCGGGTTGTTGAGCGCCAGGAATGGCGTGGCTGGAGGGAGCTCCAGCGTGACGTCTCCCAGCATCGAGGTGCGGGTGGTCTCCGTCCCAGGAAAGCCGATACCCGCCAGTTGTCGCACGGCGCTGCGCGCGCCATCCGCACCCACTACATATCGAGCCCGGCAGCGGAAGTGGGCCCCCCTCGCGTTTCCGGCCAGGTCCACGCCTTCTTCATCCTGGCGCAGGGACTCCACGACATGGCCTCTCTGGATGTCCACGCCCAGTCCCCGCGCGTGCTCCGCCAGCAAGGCCTCGGTGATGGCCTGGGGCAGGAACAGCGTGTAGCGGAACGTCGTGTCGAGCCCGGAGAAGTCCAGCCGGGTGTCCAACAGGCCAAAGTGGCCCGTGGGCAGCGGGCGCCCCCGCTCGAGCACTCGCGACTCCAGGCCCCGCAGCGCGAGCACCTCCAGGGAGCGCGGATGCATCGTCAGGGCACGCGACTCTCGTACCGGCTCCGCGCGCCGCTCGTACACGCATACCTTCACGCCCGCCAGCGCCAGCTCGCCCGCCAGCATCAGCCCCGTGGGACCGCCTCCGACGACCGCTACGTCGATGACCTGCTCCATGAACTGCCTCCTCGATAGGAATCTAACGTTGTTAGATTTCAGCTAACGACGTTAGATTGACGCGTCAAGCGGAGGTGCGGAGGTCACATGCGCATCCAGAAGGAGCAGGTGGTCCGGGCGGCGTGGGCGCTGGTGGATGAGGTGGGCGTGGAGGGGCTGACGATGCGGTTGTTGGCGCAGGCGCTCGCCATCCAGGCGCCGTCGCTCTACTGGCATTTCCCGAGCAAGCAGTCGCTCCTGGAGACGATGGCGGACGCGTTGCTGGAGGATGTGGGGCTTGAGCGCCCCGAAGGGCAGGACTGGGAGGTGGTGGTGAGGAACGTGGCGGGTCAGTTGCGGCGCGCGTTCTTGAGCCACCGCGACGCGGCCCGCGTGTTCGCCGGGACTGTGGTGGTGTCGCAGAACACGTTCCGCGTCAGCGAATGGCTCATGGAAGCGCTGGCGCGAGCGGGCCTGTCCCCGAGGGAGGCTGGCTGGGCCACCTTTACGCTGCTCGACTACGTCCTCGGGTTCACCATCGAGGAGCAGGCCTTCTGCGCGCGAGACATGGAAGGGTCTCCTGTTGCGCAGCGGATGCGGGCCTTGGCGACGACTCGCTTCCCGCATGTGGCCCGGGCGGTGGACGCACTGGTCGATCCCGACTTCGACGCGCGCTTCGCGTTCGGCCTGGACCTCTTCCTGGCCGGACTAGGTGGCCATCGCCCCCCGCGCCGCGCTCACTCACGTTGACGCGCCCATGACGCAGTGACAAGGGTTTGGGGGAAGCACACCGGTACGAGCGCCGAGCTGCGTAGAGCCTTGGTCCTTCCAACAACATCCGCATAGACCTGCCCCTGCTGCACCAGCCTGCCTACGTTCGTAGGACGGGAGGGGCATGCCCACACGCAGGCCGAGAGGTGTTGAGGCGTCGGAGCCGGGCGTAATTCCGACCTCTATCAAACGGAAGAGAGGACCCATCGGCTCGTCATGCTCATCGCTCACGTCATGACGCGCGTTTTGACGCATCCTTGACGCACTTATGACGCAGCGACTGAATTTTGGGTAGGCACAGCCTTCAAGTGCGTGGGGGACGCCACCATGGTGATGGGCGACATCGTTCTGCTTGAGGACCAGGTGAACCCGGTGATGGACGTGGCGCTCCAGAACGGGCTGGAGGTCACGGCCCTGCACAATCACTTCTTCTGGGACAGCCCCAAGGTGATGTTCATGCACATGGGCGGCATGGGTGAGGCCGGCCAGCTCGCCGACACGGTGGGCAAGGTGTTCGCCCGGCTGCGCGAAACGCGGGGCGGCAAGGGCCGGGTGCCACGCGCGTCCATCGACCCCGCCCGCTCGAAGCTCGATGCCGCGCAACTCGATGCGCTGGTGGGCCAGAAGGGCACCTACAAGGACGGTGTCTACAAGGTCACCGTGGGCCGCACCGTGCGCATGCATGGGCATGAAATGGGCAAGGCGATGGGTGTCAACACCTGGGCGGCGTTCGCTGGCACCTCACAGCAGGCCGTCGTGGATGGGGATTTCGCCATGCTGGAGAGCGAACTGCATCCCGTGCTCAGGGCCCTGCGGGCGGCGAACATCGACGTCGTCGCCATCCATAACCACATGACGGGCGAAGCGCCGCGGATGATGTTCCTGCACTACTGGGGAGTGGGGCCTGCCGGAAGCACTCGCGCGCGGAGTTCGCTCGGCACTGGACCTCACCACCGCGCCTACTCGGCCGTGAGCCCGCAGAGGAATGCGTGCCCCTGTCCCTGCCGCCACGGCCGACTGCCTTCGAGTCCCGTGCGAGCCCCGAGATCATCTCTTCTTGCGCGTTGGGGCGCCCCTGGTGCCCAGATTGCGATGATTCGCCATGCGTTCGTCGCAGGAGCGAAGTTGGTGAGCAGCGAGCACTTCAACCGGGTGGGGTAGCGCGCGCCGTCCAGCCGTGCCCGGTACTTCGTTTTCCGCATGGATGCGGGGCCCCGTACGTCTGACGCTCATGGCATGAATGGCGCG
This sequence comes from Myxococcus sp. AB056, assembly GCF_006547365.1. Lineage (NCBI taxonomy): Bacteria > Pseudomonadati > Myxococcota > Myxococcia > Myxococcales > Myxococcaceae > Myxococcus > Myxococcus sp. AB056. The sequence goes on from NZ_VHLB01000019.1 coordinate 84,961, forward strand.
GATGCGCTCGTTCAGCTGAGCGTCTGCCACGGACCGCTTCGATGGCCGCCGCGTGCGCCAGGCATGATAGCCGCCCTCGGAGACACCCAGCACGCGGTAGCGGGTGGAAACGGCTTGGGAGCGCTGCTGGGCGCACCACCCGCCTGCTTGCTCCGGTTGCGGATGCTCTGCTTGGTACAACCGAACTCGGCCGCCAGACTCTTCGCGGACCGGCCAGTCCGGTGCAGCTCAACAATGCGTTGCCGGAATTCCGAGCCGTAGGGAGGACGTGTCTTCGGCATCGTGGGGTCCTTGTCGCACAGCGAGTGGGACCCCGCGAAACCGGGGCAATTTCACTTCGGGAGGCGTCGATCAGAAGATGCCCTGTCCAGGCGTGAGGATGCGGTCCGGGTCGTAGCGCCGCTTCGCGTGCTCGAACCGCTCCCAGGCTGGGTGGAAGTGGCGGCGCCAGTCGGCGGGGCTCAAGGGCAAGGCATCCACGGGATACATCTTCCCGCCGATGGCCGTGAGCCGGTCGAAGATGGCGCGGTTCTTCTGCAGGAGGGATGCGACGTTCTCCGGCGTCGGTGGAATGGCGGTGCGCAGCAGCGAGAAGAGGAAGACGTGTCTGTCGTTGGGGGTGCGTAGGAAGGGCGTGGTCAGCTCCGAGGAGCGGAAGGGGTAGAGGAGGATGGGCCCCTGCCCCATGTCGGCCTCGGTGGTCTGCGAGAGGACCTCCTGGACGAAGGACTCGGCGGACCGGGCGGGGACGAACATGTCCAGCCACGGATGGGGGAAGCCCCAGACGCCGAGTTGCTTGAGCAGTTCGACCAGCGGCGCGAGCCGGTTGGCGAAGTCGAAGTAGCTGCCGTCGCTCACCTGGAGCGTTCCCGGCTGGAAGCCCAGGCCCGCGAGCAGTCTCGCATCGTTCGGCTCCGAGCCCGGCGTGAAGTACTTCACCACCTCGAGCTGATACGCCCAGCCCCCGTTGGAAGCGACAGCGGAGCCTTCGACGTAGTCGAAGCGGCCGTCCTCGATGAGCCGCCGCTGGTCCTCCATGAAGCGGTGGAGGTCGTTGTACAGCGCGATGTACGTCCGCGCGCGGGGCGGCACTTCGACGAGCCGCACCCTCGCCCGCACGATGATGCCGAACTGGCCCAGGCCCGAGCGCACGGCGTCGAACAGGGGCCGCTCACGCCAGCGCGAGCACCGCACGAGCTCACCCCGACCCGTGACGACGTCCATTTCCAGGACGTTGTCCACCTGGAGGCCCCAGCGAAACGCCTGCCCGCCGATGCCCCCCGCAGACAGCGTCCCACCGACGCTCAGCTCGATGTAGTCGGTCAGCACCGGCGGGCTCTTGCCGTGGGGAAGCGAGGCCTGGAGCAGCTCGTGCCACCGGACGCCCGCATCCACCCAGGCGCTGTCCTCGCCAATCTCGTGGATGGTCGACAGCGTGGACATGTCGATGACGATGCCCGCCGCCACCTGGGACTGGCCGAAGGTGCTGTGGCTCTCACCGAGGCCCCGAGCGGCGGCGATCTTCACCCCCTGGCGCCGCGCGAAGCGGACCATGGCCACGATGTCCTTCACCGAGCCGGGAACGAGCACCGCCCACGGCGTGCGGTGGAGGATGTGACCGAAGTCCTCCGCGGCCGCGGTCCGCGACGCTGTGTCCATCCGCAACTCGCCATCGAGCGGCGGCAGGGGGACCGCGCCAGCCTCCAGCGTGGAGGCCCAGCTCCGGCTCATGGGATTGAATGCGACTGCTACCAACGCACCTTGGAGCAACGTCCTCCGGGAGACGGTTCGACTCGACATTCACTCCTCCTTTTGCGTCGGAGATTTCTATCCCGAGGCCGCACCCCCCAACAATTGCTCTCTCCCCTCGGGCTCCATCGCATGTGTGCAACGCGTCAGTCCCGAGCATGGGACGAGCGGGAGCCGCCCTGCGCCGGGCTTCCAGAAGTTCTGGGCGTGGGCTCGGTGGCGGAGTTGGTGCGGTTCGTGGACGGGTTGGGCCAGGGGTGAGCCCGTGCTGTGTAGGCCCTAGGTCCAATATCCATGAACTGACAAGCAGCGTAGAAGTGGCAGTGCTGACGTGACTCCGGGCCTTCCTCACCACCAACCCAGGGCCACTTCGTATGAAAGACATATCCAGATCGCTTCTTGCCCTCTGCTTGGTTCTGGCAGTCATTGGCTGCCATGGGCAGCCCTAGTCAACTTGTTCACGGGTAGGGAGAGTGCTCATCCGGTCGACCAGCGTTTTCGCGAACGGTGGACTGGCCATCCGTCGTGTGGACCCCTTGCGCCGGTGCTCCAGGGAGTCAATTCCTTGTGCGTCTTGTCGTTTCTGAAGGTCCACCTCACGGAGAGGTGTAGGGATTCGAAGTCAGTCAATGCAATTCGTTGAAGCAGTATGTCGCTCACTGCAGTGCCACTTGGAGCCGTGGACACCGCGGGCCCGGGGCAATGCCGTAGTCGAGGAGCAAACCGCATGCGCCGTCTCGTCAATGATTGGTCTTGCTGTAGACTGGTACTCGTAGCTTGTCTTTCCCTTGTCGCCGCGGGCGCGGATGCCCGTCCCCAAGGCCCCCCGCCCGTGGGGGCCTCGCGGCTCCATGGCGTGGAACACATCCACAAGCGCATCACCGCCGACGAGCGCACTCCGAACGTGGACCCGGCGCTGCTGCGCCAGCTCCCCGCCCCAGCCGCGCAGATGCAGACGCTGCTGGCCTGTAACACGGGTGCATTTGCATCGGCGAGCGGGAGCGCGCTCGTCACGCTGGTGAAGGGATCCGCGTTCGAGTGTCTCTACGCGCTCTTCGATGTTTCCGGCGCCCTCGCCGGTCAGATATTCAACGAGGGCAAGATGAACACGGTTGCCACCGCGCTCACCACCAACGCCCTGACATACCCAGGGAACAACAACACCCAGACGCTCCAGCTCATCCTGTTCCTGCGCGCAGGCTACTACGTGCACTACTACTACCCGCAGTCGGTGGGCAATTACGGCGAATTGCTGCGCGTCTCCACCCGCCTGGCCATGACCACCTTCATCGCCAACCTCCATTTCATGGACACCACGGATGCCCATGGCGAGGTGCTGCTGGAGTTCGTCACCCTCATCGACAACGCGGAAGAGTATGCCCAGCACCTGGGCACCTTCAAGCGCCTCCTGGATGGCTTCAACAACAACGCCCTGGCCTCCCCGCCGATGCGTGAAGCCGCCAACAGAGTCTTCGTGAACCTGTACCGAGGCAGTTTCAACAGCGCCTTCATAGCGGCCGCGCAGTTGGACTCGTCCATCATCGACTCGCTGGACAACTTCGGCGTGCGCAATGATCACCTGCTGGGCACCAGCCTCCAGTTTCTCACCATCAATGCGGCGCGAGAGATGTCCCGCTTCCTCAAGTACCCCGGGACCCTTCAGAACAAGGCGCGTCCCAAGGTGAAGGCGCTCCTCACCAACCACTCCATGGTGGGGCCCACCGCGGGCGTCTGGCTGGCTGCGGCGGAGTTCGTGGAGGCTTACGACGGCGCCAACTGTGCCTACTACGGCACCTGTAACTACCGGCGGGACGTGGAGCAAGCGTTGTTCCAGTTCACGCACACCTGCAGCGCGACGTTGCGGATGCGCGCCCAGGATATGACGACCGCGCAGTTCACCCAGAGCTGCGACCAGCTCGCCCTCCAGGAGACCTACTTCCACGACACCCTGAAGACGAACCGTGTGCCTGTGGCCAACGACAACAACACGTCGCTGGAAATGGTCATCTTCGACAGCAGCAAGGACTACGAGATGTACGCTGGCGTGCTGTTCGGCATCAGCACCAACAACGGTGGAATCTACATGGAGGGAAATCCCGCCGCCCCGAACAATCAGGCTCGCTTCTTCGCCTATGAGGCGGAATGGGTGCGGCCCACCTTTGAAATCTGGAACCTGCGCCACGAGTACGTCCATTACCTCGATGGCCGCTTCAACCTGAAGGGCGACTTCGGCGAATCCTACTACTGGAGCACCACCTGGTGGTCAGAGGGGCTTGCCGAGTACATCTCCAAGAAGAGAGACAACGCCGCTGCGGTTCAAGTGGGCAGAAGCAAGAGCTACCAGCTCAGCCAGATCTTCCGGAACACCCTCGATAGCGGCTCAGAGCGCGTGTACTCGTGGGGCTATCTCGCCGCGCGTTTCATGTTCGAGCGGCACGCCAGTCAGGTGGACCTCTTTGCCGGCCATTTCCGCGCGGGTAACTATAATACGTATTACAATTCCCTTGGCGGTCTGGGTACTTCGTATGACGCGGAGTTCCACCAGTGGATCGACTGCGTCGCGACCGCGAGCAACCCGAGCACCTGCGCCAGTTCTCCCTGAGCCTCCCCTGAACGGCTCCGCCCCCCGGTGCTCGGCAGCTGCCGCCACCGAGGGGCGCTCGCCATTGGTGACTGGCGTTATTTCAGCTTCGTTTGAGTCCGCTCAATGTTGCGTCAGGATGCGCATCCACCGCGGACGCGAGGACGCTCTCACGCTTCAACGGGTCCGAAAATGGGGGCAGACCCATACCTGCAGGCGCCTGACGGGGTGCAGGTGGTTTCCGCTGAGCAACTCCTGCGACGACCCCAAGTCAGCCCAGCAACTCGTCAATGCGCTGCGCGAGAAGTGAAGCGGAGACGGGAAGCCCCTGGCCTTCCTGGCCGCGCCGCTGGTGCCAGTGACCTGGCTGCCGGAGCGGCGTGCCGCGATGGTGTCGCCCCGCGTGATGATGTCCGGGAGATGAGGCGTCCGCGCGGGCCGCGGTGAGGGACCCGACGCGCTCGGCGGGCGGGCTATGGCTGCGTGACGTGCACGAGGCTCGTCATCGCGTCCACGTACAGGGTCGTGTCGTCGGCGTACAGCTGCAGCAGCGGGGTGACCGACACCTGGTTCAGCTTCGTCTTCCGGAGCTGCTGCGTGGCCGGATCCTTGAACACGGCGTACGGCACATCCTGGATGACGTAGGGCTCGCCATTCACGTGGCCAATGAGCATCAACACATGACCGGGAACGACGATGAGGTCGCCCACCTGCGCCTGGGCCAACGCGCGCAGCCGCTCGGTGTGTGAGTCCTGGGCCGTGAAGAGGCGGTGGTTCAGCGCCGCGCTCTTCCCTTGCATCCCGGAGTTGGGCGGCAGGAACAGCCCCATGCTGCGGTACACCTCGCTGGTCAGGCCGCTGCAGTCGCGCGCATTGAACTGGTGCCCCCAGCCGTAGCGCTCGCCGAGGAACTTGAACGCCTGGCGGAGGATGTTGGCACGTGTCAGCGGCAGATAGCCCGGCGCGGTGTCGGCGGTACGGCGCAGCAGCGCGCTCTGGAAGGCCAGCGTGCCGTCCTGCTCACGCACCGGAAGCACCACCGGCCACGACGCATAGCTGCTGGCGCCGTTGACGGGCTCGCCGGGCGCCACGTCGGCCCGCGGCAGCGCGACCCCCATGTCGAGCTCGAGCTCGGACACCCCGGGTGCTTCCGGCGTGAAGACCGTGCGCACCTGGTCGCCCGTGACGACACGTCCGGGCGCCTTCGCCACGTAGGAGAACACCGTGTCCGCCGTGCCTTCCGCGACATCTCCGCGCCGGACCCATGCGGGCCCCTGCGTCGTCAGGACGAACAGCCATTGCTGGTCCGCGCTGTGGTGCGCGATGACGACCGGCTCGCCCGGAAACAGGATGCCGGCCTGAAGGCTCTCGTAGTCGCGCAGGTCCTCCGCCGCGAAGAATTGCCGCTCGGACGGGAGTGACCGCAGGGGCGTGCGCCGCACGCTGAGGCCGTAGCGCGCGGCGAATGCTTCGGGGATCTGCTCGGCCGCGGTGTTCTGGCGCAGTTCTTCGAGCATCGCCTCCGTCACCAGCCGGCCCTGTTCGTCGATGGCTGCCTGGATGGGCGTCTGCTGCGCATCCTTGACCCAGCCGGCGACTTGCGCCCGCGTCAGCGTGGCTGGGATGCGTTTCAAGTCGACGAGGCCGCCATCCGGACCGAAGGCGCGCATGCGCTTCGCCGCCACCTGGTCGGCATCGAGCAGCACCTCGTCGGGAGACGGCGCGCGGCGAATCCAGAACTCGGGCGACAGCATGTCTTCGCTGAACGCGGGCACCCCGGCCGGAGACACGGCGAGCGCGGACGGCGCGGCGCAGGCGGTGGTTCCCATCACCGCAACAAGCGAGAGAATCCGAATGCGCCAGGTGTGTGCGCCAGCCCGGCACGTCGTCGCACGTGGCTGAGTGGAGGGGGATGCCAGGCGGCTCATGTGTTCAACTCCCTGAGGGCAAGACGGCTCCATGTGACTGTGCGTGCGGGGGCGAGCAGATCGCCCCTCTCGTGGCCGGTTGCTCACCCTCAAGCACAACGAACTCTCAACGCGAGCTATTTCGCATGCGCGCGGCGTTTCTCCGGGAGGCACCCCGGCCCCTGTGTCAGGGAACTTGTCGTCTCGGCGTGCGCGCCTCGCTCACTCGCATTGACGCAATGCCGAATGTGGCCGCGACGCACGCATGACGCTGCGACCGAGTTTTGGGTAGGCACAGGCAATGCCCTCGGGAACGAGCGTCAGTCCTGGGGCGTGAGCCAGTTCGGTAGCTCGCCTACACTTCGCGTGGTCGCTCGGGCGAGCGGGCAGATGCTTCCGCCTGGCAATCGAGCTTTGGTGTGAAGACAGCTTGTCGGATGGGACTTGCGTGGGCTGTTCGAGTTCGGAACGACCGCCCGCGAGGAAGCCCTGCGGCCTGAGGTTGGGTGGATTCCTGCAGCATGGATTCTGGCCCAGGCGATCACCTAGACTGTAGCGATGTGGCGCCGGTATCCCCAGTGGCTCGATGTGGGCGAACCCGACGGAGATCCGCTCGGGGCGCCGATGCTGTGGCCCGACGGGCGTCACATCGCCGCGAACGGGCGCGGGCGCATCTTCCTCTGGAGTCTGGCGACTGGTGAGAGCACGCGGGTCCTGAAGTCGGGCGCCATCTGTCGGAATGGAGAGCCCTGGTTCCGGCTGGCGGGTGAAGCCGAGCTGGGCCGCGTGCTCGAGGCGCACAAGATCCGCGGCCTGGCCGTCTGGGACTCCATGGATTGGCGACGCGTGCAGACCTTCGAGGGCCACGGCGAGGAGGTCCAGGCCGCCGCGTTCGTCAGTGGGGACCGCGTCGTCTCCGTCAGCGGCGACAGCAGTGTGCGGCTGTGGGACGCATGGACGGGCGAGAACCTGCGCACGCTGGAGACCGGACCGCTCTACGCGATTGCGAATGCGCCCACCCGGGGCCTCGTCGCAGTGGGCGGAAGCAACGGCGCCGTGCACCTGCTCGAAGGTCTCACGCTCAACGTCCGCGCCTTCTTCCACCTACGCATGGCCACCGTGCGCCATGAGCCCCTCGGCGCCGAGCGCAAGAACCAGCTCGGCATCGTGTGGAACCGCCCGTCAAACACCCTCCGGGCGCTGGCCTGGCACCCCGACGGAGAGCACCTCCTCTGCGGGTCCTGGGACTTCGTGGCCCGCATGTTCCACAGCCACACCGGCCGCGTCGTGCGGCAATGGCAGGGCCATGCGCACTGGGTGGAGTACGTTGCGGTGGAGCCCGTGCGCGGGCTGCTGTGCACCGGGAGCTCCGATGGCACCGTGCGCGTCTGGTCGCTGGACTCCACCGACTGCCTCGCCGTGTACGACGTCGGCCACGCCGACCTGGGCGGCCTGCTGGTGCATGACCGGACGCTCTACGTGACGTGTCAGCGGGAGCTGTTGTCGGTGCCTCTGGACTAGCACAGCGCTTTCCCATTGGCGGTCGAAGAGGAGCGGTTCTCGGTGCGCAGTCTGAAATGGCTCGTTGGTGGCATGCTGGTCGTGGCCTTGTTGCTGGGCGGGGCGTTCGTCTGGGGCATGCAGCGGGTGGATTTTCCCCGTCAGCTCGGACACGGTCAGTGGATGAGATGGAGTCCCCCGCTGTTGGCCGGTATACGCCGATGATGTCCGGCAATCCCCATGGGCCGCCGAGGCCTTGTCCGCCCATGGGTCTGCGGCGGTGAGTTCCTCCGCATTACCCTCTCGTCCTCTAGCCGGATGAAGTCCGCCGTTTGGGAGGGGACGGTGCGGCGGGCTCTGGCCAGAGTGAATACTCAGAGAATGGGGGCTCAGTGGCGGTTGGCGTCGCGCACCCAAGTGCGAGTCCTGTCTCGGAGGTTCTCCACCAGGGCGACTCGCCGGTGTCTCAGTCACCGGCGCGAATCGAGGCTCGCCTCGATGTCTGCATGGGGTAGTCTGGCCGAATGAGCATCCTTGATGTGCTAGCGGCCATTAATCAAGTCGCTTCCGGCAATGGGCTTTCTCCTCTCACGGTGGGGCCTGCGTTCGGCATGACCGAAATCGAGGCCGTCGAAGCGAACCTGGGCGCCTTGCTCCCCATCGAACTCTTCGATTACTTGTCTCGCTTCGGCCGCGTCGATGCGTGGGGCGTCGCCGCTACGTTCGACCTCCAATCATTGGTTGCCGAATCGCAATCGCTGACGCGGACGCTCACGTCATCGCCGAGGTTCCGCCCGCAGAAGTACCCGTTCCTGGCTCCCCTTCACTCGGGAGACGCGGTCGCCGTCATCGTGGGCACGACGGATGCGGCGTCGGTGGGCTATTCATTCGTTATCGCGAACAAGACACGCCGCGAGAACAGCGCGTTCTGGTTCTTCTGGCGCGACGAATACCAGTTTGAACACGTCGCCGACAACGTGGCCGATTGGCTCGACTCCTTCTTGGGATACGCGCTCGCATACGCGACTCAACATTCGAAGTAGTCCTCGTCCCGGATGAAGTCTGCCCATGTGCGTGGGATTGGAGCGCCAGGCAGCCAGCGAGCGAGAGCGTCACGGACGTACACGCGCGGCAGCTCCGCCAGTCGGTTCCAATTCACCTGGAGCTTCTCGGTGAGCTGCGTGGGGTTGAAGAGGCACTCCATGGCCTCGCCGTGAGGACATTGCGTGGCGGGTTGGGTACTGCGTCAACCCGCCCTGGTCGCCAGCTCCCTGGCTGCCTCGACGAAGAGGCGCAGGGGCGTCGAGCGCTGTGCGCGGCTGGGGTAGTACAGGAAGAAGCCCGGCACGGTAGGTGCGTAGTCCTCCAGCACCCGCACGAGGCGGCCGGAATCCAGCTTCGCTTGGATGGCGGGCTCCAGGGCATACGCCAGCCCCAGCCCCTCGGCGGCGAGCGCCGCGCTGGTCAGCTCGTCGTTGGTGGCGACGCTGCCTTGCACTGGGACGCGCCACGTCCTGTTTCCGCGCTCCAGTTCCCAGGCATAGGGCGTTCCGGTCGTCTGGGAGCGGAGGACGATGCACTCATGCCGGCGGAGGTCCTCGGGGCGCTCCGGGTGGCCGTGCTTCTCGAGGTAGGCCGGTGCCCCTACCACCACGAAGCGGAAGGCGTCCGTCAGCCGGACCTGCACCATGTCGCGCTCGATGGTTTCGTTCAGGCGCACGCCGGCGTCGTATCCCTCCGCGACGATATCGACGAGGCGCTGCTCGACGATGACGTCCACCTCCACGCGGGGGTGGCGGGCGCGGAAGGTGGGGAGCACGGGCGTGATGAGGAGGGGCACTGCCGCACGGGGCACGGACAGCTTCAGCCTTCCGACGGCCTCTCCAGGTTGGGCGGAAGCCCCGTGGAGGGCGGCAGCGGCCTGGGCCAGGCCCGGGCCGGCCTCCTCCACCAGGCGCCGCCCCGCGTCCGTCAGGGCCACGCTGCGCGAGGTGCGGTTGAGCAGGACTACATGCAGATGCTCCTCCAGGTGCCGCACTGACTGGCTCACGGCGGCTGTGGAGACGCCGAGCTCGCGCGCCGCGCCTCGGAAGCTTTGCAGCCGCGCGACGGCCAGGAAGACGTGGAGCTGCTGGAAGAGGGCCGTCTTCATTGCAGTGGCTCCTTGGAGGCGCTGAGGGGAGTTCCCTGGAGGCCCCTTTCGCCAGGGCGCCGGGCCGCCGTCAACCCCTGCTTAACGGCCCGTTCGCGCCCCTTCGGCTGGTCCCCACGGGGGGGCGCCGCATAGTCCTTCCAGGGACTGCGCGGCCCTCGTGTGCGCGCCCGAAGACTCGAGAGAGAGAATCATGTCCATCGCACCCCTCGCGCCGGCCCCCCGCTCCACGTCCTGGAGCGCCGTGTTCGCGCTCACCCTGTGCGTCTCGACGCTCATCGCGTCCGAGTTCATGCCGGTGAGCCTGCTGACGCCCATCGCGTCGGACCTCCACCTGACCGAGGGCCGTGCCGGCCAGGCCATCGCCGTGTCCGGCCTCTTCGCCGTACTGACGAGCCTCTTCATCGCGTCCGTGGCGAGGAGCGTGGACCGCCGGAAGCTGCTGCTCGGCCTCACCAGCGTGATGCTGGTGTCGGGCGTCGTGACCGCCCTGGCGCCGAGCTTCACCGTGCTCATGGTGGGCCGCGCGTTCATCGGCGTCGTCATCGGCGGCTTCTGGTCGTTGTCCGCGGCCACCGTCATGAGGCTGGTCCCCGAGAAGGACGTGCCTCGGGCGCTCTCGCTCCTGAATGGAGGCAACGCGCTGGCCACCACCATCGCGGCGCCGCTCGGCAGCTTCCTGGGGCAGTACATCGGGTGGCGGGGAGCGTTCTTCGCCGTCGTCCCCCTGGCCGCCATCACCTTCGCGTGGCAGTTCTTCACCTTGCCCCCGATGCCCCCGCAGCGGGCCGCTCCGCCTCCGAGCGCGCTCGCCGTCCTCCGACGCCCCGAGGCGCGGTGGGGACTCCTGGCGGTCACGCTCTTCTTCATGGGGCAGTTCGCCCTCTTCACATACCTGCGTCCCTTCCTGGAGACCGTCACCCGGGTGGGCGTGTCCCCGCTCTCGCTGGTCCTCCTGGGGATGGGACTCGCGGGGCTTCTGGGCACGTACCTCATTGGGTTCCTCCTGGCCCGGCGACTGTCCACCGTGCTCATCGCCGCGCCGGTGGTGATGGCCGTCATCGCGGTCGCGCTCGCCGTCGTCGGCCGCTCCCTGGCGCCAACGGCCGTCCTCCTCATGGGGTGGGGGCTCATCGGCACGGCGGCGCCTGTCGCCTGGTGGACGTGGCTCAGCCGCGCGCTGCCTCGCGACGCGGAGGCGGGCGGCGGCCTCATGGTCGCGGCCATCCAGCTCGCCATCACGGCGGGGGCCTCACTCGGAGGGCTGCTGTTCGACCGGGGGGGCTACCAGGGCACCTTCGCGGCGAGCGCAGCGCTGCTCGGGGCCGCGGCCCTCGTCGCGGTCCGGGCGTCGAGGGACGTCCGCGCGGGAGCGGCCGAGGCCCCTACGGCGGCACCGGAGAACCTCGCCTGGACGGAGGCGCGAAGGCCCACCGTCAACGAGCGCTGAACGGCCCATTCACGTCCGACGCGTGGTTCCCACCCGAGCCGGGCGGTATCCGTTGGACAGGGCGCTGTCGAACCTCACCTTCCACCCACGAGGACGAAGAGATGAAGACGATGAAACGATTCCTCACGACACACCGACGCATCTGGCGCGGTGCGCTCCTTCTCGGCGCCTCCTCCGCGTTGCTGGCCTGCGCGGCGCCCGCGGCCTCGGTGGCGCGTCCGACGCCGGGCCTCGAAGCCGGGGACACGTCCCAGGGGGCGGACAACTTCTACACGAGCGACAGCGTCACCGTTCAGCGGGTCGTCTTCAGGAACCAATACGCGATGGATACCGTGGGGACTCTGTTCGTTCCCAAGGACCTGAAACGAAGCGAGAGGCATCCGGCGGTCGTCGTCGGTCATCCCATGGGGGCGGTCAAGGAGCAGAGCGCGAACCTGTACGCCACGAAGATGGCGGAGCAGGGCTTCGTCACCCTCTCCCTGGACCTGTCCTTCTGGGGCGAGAGTGCCGGCCAGCCCCGCAACGCCGTGGCGCCGGACATCTATGCCGAGGACTTCAGCGCCGCGGTGGACTTCCTGCGCGCCCAGCCGTTCGTCGACAAGGAGCGCATTGGCGCCATCGGTATCTGCGGCAGCGGGAGCTTCGTCATCAGCGCGGCGAAGATTGATCCACGCATCAAGGCCATCGCGACGGTCAGCATGTACGACATGGGCGCCGCCAACCGGAACGGGCTCAATCATTCGGTGTCCCTCGAGCAGCGCAAGAAGCTCATCGAGGAGGCGGCGCTGCAGCGCGACGTGGAGTTCGCGGGCGGCGAGGCCCGGTACACCAGCGGGACGCCCGAGGTGCTGAGCGACACGTCCACCGCGATTGACCGCGAGTTCTACGACTTCTACCGCACCGCGCGGGGGCATCGCCCGAACACCACGACGCATCCGAGGCTGAGCACCAACACGAAGTTCATGAACTTCTACCCGTTCACGGACATCGAGACGATTTCTCCCCGGCCGATGCTCTTCATCGCGGGTGAGAACGCCCACTCCCGGGAGTTCAGCGACGAGGCCTACCGGCTCGCCGGTGAGCCCAAGGCGCTGGTCATCGTGCCCGGCGCGGGCCACGTGGACCTCTACGACCGCGTCCAGCTCATTCCCTTCGACAGGTTGACCACGTTCTTCCGGACGAACCTGGGGTGAGCCGCGGGTCGCCCGGCAGTGCACACGAGACAAGGAGACGACCATGCGTGGAGTGGTGATGGAAAAGCCCGGCGACGTTCGCGTCGAGGAGCGCGAGGACCCGAAGATTCTCGAGCCGACCGACGCCATCATCCGGCTCTCGGCGACCTGCATATGCGGGTCCGACTTGTGGCCCTACCGCGGCGTCGAGCGCGTCGACCGCACGCCCATGGGCCATGAGTACGTCGGCGTCGTCGAGGAGATTGGCGACGAGGTGAAGACGCTGAAGGTCGGTGACTTCGTCGTCGGCTCGTTCGTGATTTCGGACAACACGTGCGAGATTTGCCAGTCCGGCTACCCGTCGCGGTGCGTGCGCGGCGAGTTCGTGTCGCAGACGATTGGCACCCAGGCCGAGCGGGCCCGCATCCCCCTCGCGGACGGGACGCTCGTGGCCACGCCCGCGCAGCCCCCGCCGGAGCTGATTCCGTCGTTGCTCGCCGCCTCCGACGTGCTCGGCACGGGCTGGTTCGCCGCTGTCGCCGCCGAGGCTGGCCCGGGCAAGACGGTGGCGGTGGTCGGTGACGGCGCGGTCGGGCTGATGGGCGTCCTGGCCGCCAAGCAACTGGGAGCCGAGCGCATCATCGCCATGTCCCGTCACGCCAAGCGGCAGGCGCTGGCCCGCGAGTTCGGAGCCACCGACATCGTCGAGGAGCGGGGCGACGAGGGCGTGGCGAGAATCAAGGAGATGACGAATGGGCTCGGCGCGCACAGCGTGATTGAAGCAGTCGGCACCCAGGAGTCGATGATGCAGGCCATTCGCGCCACCCGCCCCGGCGGGCACATCGGCTACGTCGGCGTCTCCCACGAGGGCGTCTCCCTCCCGGCGGACGAGTTGTTCTTTTCCGAGGTGCACCTGCACGGAGGCCCTGCCCCGGTGCGCCGGTTCCTGCCCGAACTCATCCAGCTCATCTGGGACCGGAAGATCAACCCTGGCAAGGTCTTCGACCTCACCTTGCCGCTCGCGGAAGCGAGCGAGGGCTACAAGGCGATGCACGAGCGCCGCGCCATCAAGGTGCTGCTCACCCTTTAGAGGGTGTTGTCGAACCTCGGCGCGGTGAGCACCGGGAGAACATGGGGAAGCGCTACCCATCGCCCCAACGAGGGGCGGCAGCGTTGGTACGGCCTGCCTCCCGAGATTGAGCGGCCACCGCTTCCTCGCGGATTCATGGTGGTGGAGCGCCGCTGGGTGAACCTCTTTCGCCGCCTCGGCAAAGACTACGAGCAGAAGCCCGCTTCCAGCGAGGCCTTCATCGGGCTGGCCATGACAGCGCTCCTGCTGCGCCGACTCGCTCCTGCATGAGGGTTCGACAACACCCTCTCAGGGTTGAGGTGTCGGTGCGCGAGCCTCGGGGGCCTGGAGAACCAGGTCTCCTGGTCGGGGCCCCGCGTTGGCGCGCCAGCCGGGGGCCAACTCCAACACCCAGCCCTCGCCTTCCCAGCGAGCATCTCGGGGCTCCGAGTGGGGGGCGTTCACCGTGGCCGTCTTCCAGTCCGAGGAGAGGAGCACGTCGGAGGTCGCAGTGAGCGAGCCCCATGCATCGACGATGCGAGCGCCGGGATACACCGTGCCGTGCTCGGCGAGCGGGATGAGCTCACCGGGGTTGAATTGGATGCGCATGCGAACCAGGGGAAGGTGTAGCACTGGGCCCTCCACCAACTTCTTGCGCAGCGCCTCGGCCCGGGCTTGGGCGAGGCGAGCCCGCTCGCGTTCGGTCTCTCGCAAAGCGGCGCCTCCGTAGCGTGCTTCGCGCTCGGGTGAGGGCTCGGGCGTGCCCAGCCGCAGTGCGTCCTGGAGCAGCGTTCCCAGGTCCGCTCCGGCGAGCGCTCGGGCACGCCACCCCTGGGCGCGGGGGCCCGCCTCGTCCAGCAGGAGGCCGTAGGCGGGACCTGATGCATATGCGAAGGAGCGCACGAAGGAGCTTCGCTTGACGGCATTGGCGAGGTTCTCCAGCGCTAGGGCTCGCCTGCCACGTGCGTCGGCCACCGCCAGCGCCACGCCCGTGTATTCGGCGAGGCCTTCGTGCTCCTCGAGGAGCCTTTCCGCAACCGCTGATTCAGGGAAGAGCGCTCGGCGCTCGCGACGGAACACCAGTGCGTCCTCGACGGCGCGGCTGCGGACCGAGGGTGTCGTCGCGCGCAGGGCGGCCTCGAGGGCACGCCACTCGAGTTGCAGCAGCGTGCGGCCCTCGAGGCCATCGAGGTGGGCATTGTCCTTCTCCCGCCCAGGGTGGCCCAAGGTGGTGCGGAGCCGATGAAAAGCCTCGTGGGCAAGCAGAGCACGGCGACGCGCGGGGGCGTCGGGCAACGGAGCTTGGAGCTGGACCCAGGTGGTTCCCGCCCAAGTCAGGGCCGTGTTGGCGATGGTGAGTTCCGAGGGGAGCACTCCCACCCAGGGCCCTGTCCCCGCCCCCTTCGGCCAGGTGCTCGCGACGAAGACGCGCGTGACGGGATGGACGACGAGGAGAGGGGCACACAGCGACTGGCCCCACAGTCGCCGTCCCTCGGCGTCACACGTCCGTTGGAATTCGGCGAAGGTCGAGGTGAGTGCCCCCACCTCCAGAACCTCGGGCACTGTTTTCACCTCGGGCTCGGCCGCGGCCGAGCCGAAGCTTGAGAAGATAGTCGCCGCCACAGCCACCCGCGCGAGTCTCACCCGTCGAACGAGTCTCAATCCGCCCTCCATTGTTGGGTCGACAGTATAGGACCTGGCCTCTGCTGCAACCCACGAGGAGCATCTGCCCCAGCACCGCGCGGACTTGCGCCACGCAGTCGCGGCTCCTGGGAAGGCCGCGCCGCTCGGCTGGGAGACGAGGTGTTCTCCTACGTGCGCACCTCGCTCGCAATGCCGCACTGGCGATGGTGGCCTTGACGCGCTCATGACCCAAGGAGCCGATTGGGCGAGCGCATGTGGTAGCCCAGCCGTGGGTGATGCGGCGCTGGCGTGCGTGTTCAGCGGTCTCGGAGTACACAGGGACATCATGAGTCGTCCAGAACATGGCGACGAGGGAAGCACCGAAGAACTCATCCAGGTTGCCCTCGAGGGGTTTCGTAGTTGAAGTGCACCACAGGTACGCGACGTTGGCGCGCCCCGCGCCCCCACTCGCATTCCCAGTGAGTGGAAGGCGAGTCGCCGGCCGCGCAGCTCACCACGGACTGCTCGACCTCCTCGCTCGTCTCCACCGGAAGGTTCTCCTCCTCGAGGGAGCCACCACACCTCAGGAACACACGGCCAACGAGAGCCTTGGACGCCATTCGCATTGTCTGTCCTTTCGGGGCCACGGGCCGTTTGCCCATTTCCACCATGGACAAACCCTGACAATGGACATCAAGGCGCCGACGGTGACACCCACTGGCTCTGGCGACGAAGGGCAGGCAGCTGCCTTTGTCTGGTTGCATCAGGGAGCATCCGCATCAAGGCAGAGAGGCAGACGTTGAAGCCGCGTCATCCCCCGTGCTTGATTCTCCCGAGTGGGCTTTGCGGTGTCAGGGCGTACCTGGGTGAAAAGGGGAGGTCGTGATGATGCGGAGTCTTGGGCCGAGGGCGTTCCGTCGGGTGGGTCTCCTTGGCTTCGTGATGCTCGTGAGTCAGCCCGTGGCGGGGGGCGCGCACGCCGAGACTCCGGACGAAGTCGCGACCACCCTTGCCGCAATCGACGCGGTTCTTGCCCCAGCCGGGGCCAGGCGTGTGGACGCGAGCCGGTCGTCGACCGAGAGGATGGGAGGTACCCTCTGCAGTGCGACCCCGCGAGAGCCGGGAGCTTGGAACCGGGACTTCCTCTGCGACGCGACCACGCTGGTCGGGCGGTGGACGTTGCAGAACCTCCGTGCGGATGGCGGGCAGCGCGTCAGCGCGAACCTCGAGGTGCGGAGGTTCACTTCGACGGAACGAGGCCAGTCCGCCAAGGACACGGCTCTCGAGCGGTACGGCGGTGAAAATGCCTCTCTATCCGAGGGGGCGATCAGCTGGTGTTTCCTGGATGTGTCCTGGACGGAGGAGGTGGTGTTCTCACTCTGGTACGGATGTGACATCAGCCTTCCGCACGTAAAGGCGCTTCAGTCCGTGAGGTCGGAGCTCCTGAAGGTGGGCAAGCCATTCCGGGAGACGGGGGTCGTGGGCGTGGCAGGCACTCACAGTGGCTGGAGCTACCTGCTCGACGCGGAAGGTCGAAAGCGAGCACCCTTGGTCGATGAGGCTCGATTCAGGCACTTCCTCAAGGTTGTCGATGTGGCGGCAGACGATGTGCTCTGGCTGCGCGGGAGGCCTCAGTCAAGTGCTCTGGGCGCGAAGCTCGACAAGCTGCCAGCGACGGCGACCTGTGTTCCATTGGTTTTCACTCCTCCCTCCAGGGCTCAGGAGCTGAAGGGGTGGGTCCGGGTGAAATTCAATGGACGGGAGGGTTGGGTCAAGCAGCGATACGTCGCCGAGCAGCCCGCGAGCGAGTGCTCCTCCCGGCAGTGAACTGGAGGAAGGCGCCGCTCACCATGCCGAGGCCCCTCGAGGACGGGCCGCCTTCGAGACGACCGCCTTGGGTGGAGCCCTCCGGTGATCCATGACGGGCCCGTCCAAGCCGGTCGCGACGCCGTCCTCGGGAAGCGCCCGATGGACGTTCTGCGCGGGGGACGGCCGCACCCTCGACAAGCTCGACCAGGAAACGGGCGCATGGGAGCGGTGGGCCAACCGCCAGAGGCTGCGAATCCGCTGGCGGTTCACTGTCCCAAAGGCCCGGGCGAAGTTCGGCTACAACTCACCAATCTTCTCCCGGTCAGAGGACTGGAGCCTCGGCATCGCAGGGCATGCCCCTGCGGTCAGTGGAACGACGCTCAATGATTTGTAGGGTCAGCGGTGCGCAGTAAAGCGCCCTCGCGCCATGAAAACGTTCTCGTCATCGATAATGACTTGCGTGCTTGCATCTGTGCGCCAGATGTCGATGAGTTCCTGCACTCGCGTGGAGGTGAGGGGCCAGACGTCACCATGCGGAGGCTTCTCGACGAGCACCCACTCATGGACGCGCCCCTCGTCCGGCTGTGGGCCACCCACGGCGTAGACTTCGCTGCGGTCCGCCAGCAAGGCGACAAGGTTGCTGCTCAGCAGCGCCGAGCCCTCGCTGTGCTGGGTGAGCATGTCCACGCCCCGAGAGAGGCTCGCCAGTCGCTCCGGTGTCCTGGGACAATGACGCGGGGAGGTCTGGGGAGAGACAAGCGTGCTCGTGAGCTTCCGCAGGTTCGGCTCGTTGCTGGCGAGGAGCACCACGCTGGTGGAGGCGATGACCCACCAGGGCGGGCTCCGGGTGCGGAGGACAGGCAGGAAGCCCACGAGCGCCGCGGCGACAACCGATACGCCATAGTGAAACCGCCAGGCCATGGCGAGGAAGCGGATGCCCAGCATCGGGAGCAGGACCAGCAGCCAGGTCCAGTCGGGCCGCAGCCGTTCACGCCATGCCCAGACCCCCAGTGGGACGAACAGCAGCGTCAAGGTGCCGATGCGCGACACATGAGGCGGAGCCAGACGGAGCGAGAGATAGTGGAACCAGCCTCCCTCCATCCCCTGTCGGAGGCGGAAGGTGTAGTCCACGGTGGAGCCCAGGAGCCAAGGGCGCAGCCCATAGACCCATGTGAGCCAGGCGAGGGACAGCGCCCCCACGAATGTCGCCAGGCGTCGCTCCCCACGCAGGAACAGCGCGAGGGTCAGCATGACGCCTCCGAAAGCGAACTCCTCCTTGCAGGCAAACAGGAGGACCAGTGACGCTAGGAGAAATCCTTGGCGGCGCAGATGGAAGGCCAATCCCGTCAGCACCCAGGGCAGCACGGACCACGTCGTCGGGTGGACGGGGAACTTCATGGCCTCCACCATGCTGGGACTCAGCAGCAGGAGTGCCGCGAGCAGAACCAAGGCATTGCGGCTCAGCAACCCCTTCAAGTGGAGCCAAAGCAGGGGGGCCACAGTGAGCAGCACGAAGAGTGCCTCGACGACCAACGCGGCCCACATGGGTGGGATTATCCGCGCCAGAGGATGTGCCACCCAGAGGATGGGGTCGAAGTGGTCGTTGAAGATGAAGACCTGCCGCGCGCTGATCCACGGGTTGGGCTCCGCCAACGACAAGCGCGCCACTGCCTGGGAATAGATACCCAGGTCGAAGTTTGGGAAGCATGCCTGCGCGGCTTGAAGCCAGACAGGGACTACGACGAACACCCCCCAGATGAGGACCACGAGAAGCAGGGCCAAGGCCCCCAACCCGTGCCGCATGCGTTCGGGGCTCGAATCACTAATGGAAGGAACCATGGCGCCAAGTCGAGGCGATGCTGGCAACGGTCGTGGGCTCGTGCCGATTATCGCTCTCCTACGGTGTCAGGTCCTACAGGCCGTGTCACGGCTTTGGACGAAGGGGGCCGCCGGAACAGAGCCATGCGTCCTTGTCAAACTGCGCGGGACGTTGTTGCGCAACAGCAGAACCCGGACTGGGCGTTTGGCGACTCCGCGGTGCGTCCAGTGATAGTCGCGGGGCCCAAAAATTGAAGTTGGGTGAAATGAACGTCGACTGAGCAGGAGATGACGCGCATCGGCTGAACCCTCTCACGCGACAACTACCTTGACGCTCACCGCGAACTTCGCGCAGCCACTGAATTTCGGGTAGGCACAGCTCCCCAAGTCGGACGTGGACCTCACTGCGGGCACCCTCGTGGCGGTTCGGTTTCACGCGAGCGACATGACCAGGGGCTGCCAGGCGGGACCTGCTTCCCATCGACAAGGGACTGGTGCCCTTCCTGCGCAAGGTCATGGCCGCTCTCGCGGCCGGGTTCAGCCCAGCCCCGCCGTCACGCGCGCCACCAGCCAGAAGGTCCCCCTCACGATGTTGCCGGGCCGCAGCCGGGGTGTCGCCTCGTCGGCCGCCGCGAGGACGTCATAAGTGCCTCCATAGGTCCGCACGAGGGCGTGCTGGAACGGGTGGCCGGTGACGCCGTTGGTGCGCACGTCCGCGGCCTCGACGTGCCCGGTGAAGTGGGCTCGGGGCTCGACGGGCCGAGGAGGGCTGCCCTTCGACATGAGCGAGGCAGGGTCGGGGATGAAGAACTGCGAGCCCAGCAGCGCCTTCCCCGGCTTGCGCGAGGCCTCGTAGGCCGCCTTGTCCGGCCAAGCCTGCAGCGACTCGGCGAAGGCGCACTGGGCCAGCTCCAGCACGATGTCGGTCTGGATGCGCTCGCGCACCAGCACGAGGTCATCGAGCTGCGTGGCGAATGGGTAGAGGACGTCGCCTTCGAGGTCCACCAACTCGGCCGCCAGCGAGTCGCAGAAGCGGCAGCTCTTGTCGGCGGCAAATCCGGTGGCGCGGACCCGCAGGCGCGACTCCGCCCGGAAGCCCGGGGTGGCGCACTGCACCTTGCCCGCGTGGTTGAAGACGAAGCTGTAACTCGCACCCGAATCGTCGGACCACACCTTCAACTCGTGGTCGCGCGTCGTGCCCGCGGTCGTGGTGTGCTCCAGCAGGGAATCCATGACGTGCCCAAAGGCCGCCTTGTCTTTGGGGCGGAGTCCGATGCAGGCGTGGTGGCTTGTCATCCACCAATGGTAGCACGCGCCTATTGCTTCGCCGCGCCGCGCACCTCGTCCAGGACGCTCAGGTCGACCAGGTCCTGGAGGCCGGCGTCGGGGATGAAGCCCGGCGCCTTCGCGTGGGCCGCGGCGGTGGCGAGCGCGGAGGGCACCGGGGCCAGGCTGGGCTCCATGCGGGAGAAGGCATCCTGGAGGACATTGGTGGGCAGGGGCTTGCGGGTGAGCCGGGCGAAGGCGGCGTTTACGGTGTTCCTCGCCCCAAGGTTGAAACCGATGGGCTTGGCCCCCCGGTGGAGAGGGCAGAAGGTTGGATGTGAAGCGCCTGAAGCAGGACGAGCATCAGCCCTCCCAGCAGCATTTTCGAGGCCCATCGCCCCCGCGCCTGACGGCGAGCGCCCCCAGCCCGTGCATGGGCAGACAGGCCCGGAGAATCCGGCTCCTTGGTCTAACAAGCTGAATGTCATTGGATGACATTGCCGTACCAGCGCTGGCGCGTGGTGGCTAGACTGCCGCTATGCGCGGGCGCTCCTTGAAATCCCTCGCCTCGGCCGAAACCGGGACGCGGGTTTGCGGTTGACGATCTCGCCTACGAACCAACCGGCGGCTCTTTCTCCAGGGCATCGGCAAACTTCCGCATCAGTCTCACGAAAACTTCTATTTCGTCCTTGTCCCAGTCTTTGAAAATAGCGTGGCCCATCCGCTCGCGCGCCGCGTCGATGCGGTCCGTCATCGCCTTCCCCCTCACCGATATGACCGCCTCACGCACGCGGCGATCAAGGGGATTCTCGCGGCGCTTCACCAAGCCGAGGCTTTCGAGCTTGGCCACCTGCCGGCTGACAGTGGTGTAGTCGCGTCCCGCACGCTCGGCCAGGTCCACCACACCAATGGGCCCCAGCCGCTCGATGCCCACGAGCACGGAGAACAGTGCCCGATCGAGCCGGATGCCGGCTTCCTCGATCATCTTCTCGTCGTTCCGCGGCCGATTCAGCGCACTGACGATGCTGACCAGCGCCCCGTGTAGCACCTTCATCTGTTCGGAAATGTGTGCATCTTGCACATTTTTTCTGATGGGCATAGCGTGGCTCCTATTGGGTGCATATTGCACATATTGGAGTTGGCATGGCAAACCATTCGACGACCGACGTTCTAATCTGCGGTGCCGGCGCGGCTGGCCTCACCCTCGCCATCGAGCTGGCGCGCCGCGGCGTCGCGTTCCGGCTGATCGAGAAGATGTCCAGGCCGTTCCCGGGTTCGCGCGGTAAGGGCATCCAGCCGCGAACGCAGGAAATCTTCGAGGACCTTGGCATCCTCGACAGGGCGGTGGCGGCCGGCGGACTCTATCCGCGGCAGCGTATCTATCGCGATGACGGCAGCTATCTCGATACGGACATGGCCGAGGACGCCGATCCGACCCCTGCCGAGCCTTACCACTTGCCCTTGATGGTCCCGCAGTTCGTGACCGAACGCATCATGCGCGAGCGGCTGAACGAGCTGGGCCATCGGGTGGAATTCGGCTGCGAGTTGCTCGGCTTCGAGCAGGATGGCAGTGGCGTCATTGCGCGCTTTGCGGGACCGAACGGCGAGGAAACCCTTCACGCCCGCTATCTGGTCGGCGCAGATGGCGGGCGCAGCTTCGTGAGGAAAACGCTCGGCGTGGACTTCCCCGGCAAGACGCTGGGCGTGCACGCCCTGGTGGCGGATGTCGTGCTGACGGGGCTGGCCCCCGATGCGTGGCACCAATTCAACGACGGCGACATGGAGCGGATGGTCGCGATCTGCTCGCTGGCCGGAACCGATCTCTTCCAGATCCAGGCGCCGATCCCGCCGGATGCACAGGCCGACCTCTCGGCCGACGGGCTGAACGCCCTGATCGCCGGACGCACGGGGCGCGCAGACATCATCGTGCGCTCGGTGTCCTGGGCCTCGGATTACCAGATGAACGCGCGGCTGGCCGAGCGCTACCGCGTGGGCCGAGTGTTCCTCGTGGGTGACGCCGCCCACGTGCATCCGCCGACCGGCGGACAGGGGCTGAACACCAGCGTACAGGATGCCTACAACCTGGGCTGGAAGCTCGCGGCCTCGCTACGGGGTGCGCGGGAAGACCTTCTCGACAGCTATGAGGTCGAACGGCGCCCGGTGGCCGAGGCCATGCTCGGCCTCTCGACCCGGTTGCTCGATGCCCAGAAACAAGGCGGGATGCGGCGAGGACGCGAGGTGCGTCAGCTCGATATCGGTTATCCGGGCTCACCGCTCGCCAAGGAACTGCCCGAACGCAAGGGCGGCCTGCGTGCGGGAGACCGCGCGCCGGACGCTCCGATTCGTGGCGCGGCAGGCCAGCCTGCAAGGCTGTTCCAACTGTTCCAGGGGCCGCACTGGACACTGCTGGTCCATGAGGCCGACGGTGCATTGATCGAGGCACGTCCGGGCCTGCATGTCCACCACGTCGGCGCGCAGAGCGAGGTCGTCGACGCGTGGGAGCACATCCGTGACGCCTACGCATTGGCACCAGGCGAGTGCGTGCTGATTCGTCCGGACGGATATGTCGGCGCAATCCTGAACGCGGACCAGACCGCGGAGCTTGAGGTCTATTTGGCCCGCATGGGCGTGGCTCGACTTGAAGAAGAATCGAAATGAAAGCCGCGACCGTTACCGCTGCGGGACTGGTACCTGCGCTGGGCGTGCTTGGCTCCCCTGTGGCATCCGAAGGCGAGAAGCTGATTCGGGTAAGCACCGCCGCCATCAGCCATGTCGTCAAGGCCCGTGCGCCGGACGCACATGACAGCGCGGACGAGTCGTTCCCGTTGGGGGGGGCCAGGTGGGCTTGGTGTCTGCGCAGGACATCACCCTGCCAAGCCCCGTCCTGAGCGCCTCGGCGATCGAGCTGATGGGCAGCGGCCTGGAGAGCGTCTTCAAGCGGGTGCCTTTCGCCGCTTGCGACAAAGCATGGCCGCAGGATGACGGCACCCGCCGCACAGTCTTTGTCATGAATGCCGGAGGAATGGGAAATGACAACTGATTCCTTACCGAAAGATGCGACCGGTAGTCCGAAGACGCTTGACTGGCGGTTGCTCCTGCCGGTCTTTGTGATCGTCAGCATGTATGCCGCCGGTATGGCTGCTGTTATGCCCGTGCTGCCCTTCTATATACGGGAGATGGGGGGTTCTCCGCTGGTCCTGGGCATCGTCGTTGCGACGGAGGCTTTCAGCCAGTTCTCCTCCGCCCCAGTCCTCGGCCAGCTTTCCGACCGATTCGGCCGGAAACGGATTCTCCTTGCGAGCCAGTTCGCCGCAGCAGTGAGCCTGCTGTTGCTCGCAAGCGCGCCGAACATCTTCTTCATACTGCTTGCCCGAGCGCTTTTCGGAATGACTGCGGGGAACCTCTCGGCCGCCGCAGCCTACGTCGCGGATCATTCGGACGCCAAGAGTCGACGGCAATCCATCGGCATTTTGACAGGCGGGGTAGGTTTGGGAGGGATTGTCGGCGCGGGCCTTTCTGGCCTTTTGTCCGACACCTCATTGACCGCGCCGATTTACGCCGCCCTCGTGTTGACGCTCCTTACCGTCGCCGTGACCTTCTTCCGGCTGGAAGACGGACAGGCGACGCCTCGCCTTGAGGGTCAAGCCAACGGAGAGAAGCGCTCGTTCCGCGCGATCCTGGGAGCACCCGTGCTCCGAATACTTGTCATCGTGATGGTGTGCCATTTCTTCGCCTATGGCATGTACACCTCGCAGATGCCCGTATTTCTGGCGGATACATTCATCTGGAACGGCCATGCTTTCGGACCGAAGGAACTGAGCTACATCATGATGGCCGATGGTGTGATCAATGTCCTTGTCCAACTTTTCCTATTGGGTTGGCTGGGCAAGTATTTCACCGAGCGGAACTTGATCATCTTGATCTTCGCCCTTGTCTGCGCCGGATTCCTGACCGCTGGCCTGGCCAACACCTTGCCCGTTCTCGCTTTTGCAGTGCTTTGCGTCAGCACCGGCGACGCCCTTGCAAAGCCCACCTACCTTGCGGCGCTCTCCGTCCAAGTCCCTCCCGAGCGGCAAGGCGTCGTCATGGGAGCGGCACAAGCACTGATCGCGGTAACGGACATCTTGTCCCCCGTCCTCGGTGGCTTCATTCTGGGGTATGCGCTTTACGGCGTCTGGATCGGCGTCGCCATGGCTGTCGCCCTTGCCGGAGTTGCGGTGACCATTGCCCGACTCCCGAAGAGCGATCCGGAGTTGATAGCGAAGCCCGAAGCGCCGTAGGAAAGGCGGTGATGTTCCTATTGCTTTCGACATCCACTACTTGGTGCGGCAGCTTGGCGATGCGCCCAAGATGTTCGGCTGGTTGTCAGGCGAATCATTCGCCCGAGTGGAGCGGCTGCCGCGGAGCGCCAGGCGGCAGCCTTCCGCGCTCCTGGGGCCCTGGCGCTTGAAGCGGGAGGAGACCGACGTGGGCGAACGCCCGCGCCCTGCCGAGGATTTGGGGGGCTCCGGGGCGCTGTCTTCCCTACCCAGATGACCCGAGCCGGCATGAGCAGAGAGACGAGGGCAAAGGGCTGTGCCGGTCGAGAAGCGCGGCCGAGACAGTCCGAGAGCCGTTCGTCAAGATCTGCTCCCGGCGGACGGGGCCAGGCGTCTCAGCGCGCGGGCCGGTAGTGCATGGCGACCGCGCCGCTGCGGAGCGGCTTCGCCGAGACCAGCTCGAGCCGTCGCGTGCTGGGAAGCCCGCTCTGGTACAGGGTCGGGCCGTGGCCGACGATCCTGGGGTGGACGAGGAACTTGTACTCGTCGATCAGATCCAGCCGGTCCAGCTCGGTCGCGAGCTTTCCGCTACCGAGGAGCACGCCGGCCGGGGTCGCGTCCTTGAGCTTCTGCACGCCCGTGCGCAGGTCGCCGGCGATGTGGTGGCTGTTGGTCCACGGGAAGTCCTTTCGCGTCGACGACACGACGTACTTCGGCTTGGCCTCCAGCCTGACCGCCCACTCGCGCATCGCCGGCGGCGCCTCCTGGTCGCCGCGGGCGACCGCTGGCCAGTCTCTCTCCATCATCTCGTAGGTGACGCGGCCCCACAGCATCGCCCCGCACTCGTCCATGAGGCGGGTGAAGAAGGCGTGTGTCTCGTTGTCGGCGATTCCCTCCTGGTGGTCGACGCAGCCGTCCAAGGTGACGTTGATGCTGAAGGTCAAGAGTCCCATGCGGCGAGTCTAAGCCATTCACTCCTGGCGATGGAACGGCAGGCCGTCGCAGAACTTGTCGCTGAGGATGTGCGCCAGGAGCGAAGGTGTCGCGAGCGCGCGCGGAAGGATCTGCGGCGGCAGCGGTGCGGTCACAATCGTCGGCGCCGATCCTCGGGGCGGAGCCCTCAAGCAGCGGGGCGTTCAGCTCGATGCGTTCCTCCGGGAGGTCGGCCTCGCGTAGGTCGCGACGCCCAGTCGGCTTGCGCTTGCCGCCAGGCGGGCGCGCCCGGCCCGTCTCGGTTGGATCCGCCGGCGCGGACGCAGCGGGCTGTCCGAGCTGCTGGTTGAGCGCGTCGAGTGCCGCGAGCTTGTGGGCAAACTCGAGTGCCAGAGTGGTGGGGATTGAGTATCGCGCACTCAGTTGGGGGATGTGCGATGCGTGTCGAAGCCCATCGGTTCGCAGCGCGAAATCCGGAGCCGCGCGGGGCGTGCGTAACAAGCCCCGCGCGTTCCTCTACGAGCGTCTCTCGCAATGCGTTGCGCCTGACCAGCTACGGGCCCAGGTGCGCCGGGTATTGAAGTCGCGAACACGCTGGCGTGCTGGCGAACAGCGAACGTGAGGTGATGGTGCGTTCCCACTCGTTGCCACGCTGTGCGATGACGCTGCGTCTCGTTCCCCAGTCCTCGTAGGCCATGAACCGCATGATAGACGCGTCGGCTACTGACGCACGAAGCCGCGCGGGTGGCTGCGCGCGGTGCTCGTGGGCCGCAGATTCGCGGACTCGAACTGCTCGTAGCGGAAGCCGGAGCCCGGCTCGAAGACGTTGGCGGTTACCTCCCAGGCCGTGCCTTGACCGCTGGGGGCGGGCCTGCTCGGAGCCAGCGTGCTGGGCTGCGGGAAGTCGAAGGCCTGCGCGCCCGCCTGTGCCTGCGAAAGATACACCCAGTCCCACGACATCCCTCGCGCGCCTCGACGCACGGAGAGCAACTCCGTGCCCGCGGGCGCGGTGAGCTGATACGCCCCCTCCGCGACCGTCGGCACCGTCCCGGTGCTGCATTCACTCAGCCCCGGCGCCACGCCCCGGACGCCATCCGGTAGCGCCACCGCGCCGACAGCACCCGCGGGAGGATTGTAGACCCGGGTCGTCAACGTCTCGCAGAGCGCTGCCTCCACGACCGTCGCCTCGAGCGAGACGGCCTGAGTGGCGGGTGCGGACGCAGGGATGTAGGTCGCGGAGAACGTCCTCGACGTGCCGCCCGTGCTCTCTGGGGGGCCATTGGGCTGCGCGGGAAGTCCTGACTGGAGGCGAACCCCTCGCGCATAGCGGGCATTGATGAAGGCGGGCCAATCCGCGGGAGGCACGAGGGTGCCTGTCGTCGTCGTGGTCGCCAGGGGGCCTGGTTCCAGCGCGATGTCCAACGTCGTGTCCGCGACCAGCGGCCCCACATCCCCCACGTCCTTGTGAGAATAAAGGCCTCCCGACTCGTAGTAGGCATAGACGGAGAGCGGAACGCCCGCCGGCACCCCCGCGAGCTTGTAGCTGGCGACCCCACCCGTCAGACCGACGTAGAACGTGGTCGCGCTGAAGCCGGTGGGCGCGACCACCCAGATGGTGGCGCCACTGAAGCCGCTCGTCACTCCGCCCGAAATCGTCCCCGACAGCGTGACGGTCTCCGCCGCGGACGACGGAGTGGCCCGCTGCCACGCCGTTCCGTCGAAGGTCCACACCGCCCCGGTCCCCGTGAGGAGGACGAGGTCGCCTGTCGTGGGGTCCGTCTCGAGCTTCACCCCACCACTGCTCGGAGGACTCCCCGCTGCGCCCTGCGCGGTGACCGTGGTCCACGCCCCCGCGCTGAACCGGAGCAGATCGTTGCGCGCGGCACCGTTGGACGTTCCTCCGAAGAGGTACATCCCCGCGCCGGGCCGATAAGCCATCAATCCACCGCGACGGACCGCCGGCAGCGAGGGCGCGCTCGCCCAGGCATTGGTCGAGCGGTTGTACGTGGAGCACGTCGCCAGGTCGGCGCCGATGGGCGCGCCGCTCGCACCGCCGCAGATCCACATGAGCCCGGAGCTCGTGTCGAGCGCGGCGGCGGCGAAGGCGCGGGCGGCCGGCAACGTCCCGGTGGGAGACAACTTGGCCCACCCCTGGGCATAGCTCCAAAGCTCGTTGTTGACGAACAGGCCTCCCTGCGAGCCCGTCCCGGAGGTACCTCCGAACAGCAAGATGCTGCCCGAGACCGGGGAGGCCGTCACCGCTGCGCCCGAACGCGCGGAGGGCCCCGGCGCCCCCACTTGCTGCCAGGTCCGAGTGGCCGAGTTGAACTGCCACGTGTCCGACAGCTTCGACCCCGTGCAGCTCTCTCCACCGAAGAGCACGCTGATGCCGCTCTCCCGATACTGGAAGGCGCCACCGACCCGCGCCGGAGGCGCCGCGGGCGCCGAGAGTCCCGGGACACCCCACTCCTCCCAGGTCCCGGTCGCGACGGAGGTGAGCGCCACCGTGTCATTGAGACACCCCATGGGCTGGTTTACACCCGAGCCCCGTCCGCCTGTCATGATGAAGCCTCCCGCTTGCGCATCCCAGGTGGCGCTCGCGCTGCCGCGCGGCAGGGGCACCGGGTAGCTGGGGACGAGCAGCGTCACCAGCGAGGCATTCACCCGCGCCATCGTGGCGTTGGAGAGCCCCGCGCCGTTGGCGGTCACGTCCACGGTATCCGATACGCCATCCAGCCCCAGGCCGGTGAAGTAGGCGCGCCCCTCTGCATCCGTGAGCGCTTCACGCGCGGGCACGTACTCCACGCCATTCTTTCGCACCCGTACGCCAGCGCCCTCGTGTGCGCGCCCATCCTCTCCAATCACGAAGACGGTCAGCGCGTCCGTGATGGGGCTGCCCTCCGGCTCCACGCCCACCGTGCCACTGGACCCGAGCGCCCGCGGAGCCACCACCTCCAGCGACAGCGTGGCCTGGGCTGCCTGCCCGTTCGCGTCCATGACGACGACGTCCACCGCGTGGCTTCCCGCCATACCGGGCGCGGGAATCCCAGAGAGGATGCCGGTGTCCTCGTCGATCGTGAGACCAGACGGGAGTCCGGTGGCGCTCACCTGGAGCGGCGCGGTGCCTCCCGCCGCGAGGATTGCCTCCGCGACACCGGGGGCACGACGGTACGTCACGCCTTCAGTTGCCTGGGTGAGCTCCGTCGTGAGGATGGCGGGGGCCGAGTCCAGTGAGGCGGCGGAGATGTCTGTCTTTTGTGGTGCGGTGCGGTCGGGGGAATGGACAGCGGGGGATTCCATACAGCCTTGGCTCAGCAATGCGGAAAGACAGCCAATGCTCAGGATACGAGCGGTGGTCATGAACGCTCCAGGTCACGAGGGACCTCTCTCAGCCAGGCCTTCCACCTCGAAGCACGCCGAATCGCGTTGCCAGGCCCACTCAAGAGAGGATTTGAAGCCGACGCAGGGTGGCGGACCGGACGAGCAGCGTCAAGGCTGATGGGCTTGCATCGAAGCCCGACCCAGGGAGGGACGCGCAAGGCCTCGCTCCAACATGGGTCGGCGCCCCTTCGGGCATCCCGCGCTCCGGGAACCTTCCCGCTTCGCTCCCGCCGTGTCCATTTCGACAGGGCACGGCCGCGCGCTGTACGTGGGCACGGCCTCCCGGGGCCGCGCCGCGCTGAAGTTCTCTCCGACCAGCCGGTCGTACGTGAGCAAGCGATAGCGCCGCATCCAGTCCGCCCAGGTCCTCGGCGCGGACTGAAGATGATGTCACCCCGCGAATTCCGTACTGCGCATTCCCAGCCCTGAGCTGTCCGATTTGACGGGGGCAACTCCAGGGGAATGGCCCCCAGCCTTGCTGGCCAGGGAGTTCGACAGTCTCGTGCGCGCCGCGCTCACTCGCGTTGATGTCCGCATGACCCAGCGACCGCATTTTGGGTAGGCACAGGGTGTGTCATGAGGCCAGTTGACGCGTCAGCAACTGCGGCTGACGTGTCAAACGCGGAGCCTGGCTGTTTCATCCTCCTGAATCACGCTGGATTCGGCCTGGCGCATCATGGCGCCGTCATTGCATGGGCTCGACTCAGGTTTGCTGACCACACGCCGGGACTGACCGCCCGGGCCCTTTGGCTTGCACCTTGGCCGCCGTGCTTGCTCAGGAAACTTTGGCCACTCAGGCACCTACGCGCCTTCCACCCAGGGCAGACCGGACTTCAACGAGATGGGCGACGACATCACAGCCAGACGCAAGGACGCGCATCTCGACCTTTGCTCGACGGGTGACGTCGAACCCAGCGGAAACAGCACCCTGCTGGAGTGCGTCAAGCTGGTCCACTGCGCGATGCCGGAAATGTCCGTGGAGGACGTGGACCTGTCCACGGTGTTCCTGGGCAAGCGGCTGCGCTACCCGCTGCTCGTCACCGGCATGACGGGTGGGACGGAGCGTGCGGGTGCGGTGAATCGCGACCTGGCGCTGCTCGCCGAGCGCCACGGCCTGGCCTTCGGTGTGGGCAGCCAGCGCGCCATGTCGGAGGATGCCTCGCGGGCCGCGTCCTTCCAGGTGCGGCAGGTGGCGCCCACGGTGGCGCTCCTGGGCAACATCGGCATGTTCCAGGCCATCGGGCTGGGCGTGGAGGGGACGCGCCGGCTGGTGGACGGCATTGGCGCGGACGGGCTGGCGCTGCACCTCAACGCGGGCCAGGAGCTGACGCAGCCGGAAGGCGACCGGGACTTCCAGGGCGGCTACCGCGTGGTGGAGCTGCTGGTGAAGGCCTTTGGCGACCGGCTGCTGGTGAAGGAGACGGGCTGCGGCATCGGCCCGGACGTCGCGCGGCGGTTGGTGGACCTGGGCGTGCGGAACATCGACGTGTCCGGTCTGGGCGGGACGTCCTGGGTGCGCGTGGAACAACTTCGCGCGTCGGGCGTACAGGCACAGTTGGGGGCGGAGTTCCGCGCGTGGGGCATTCCCACGGCGGCGGCCCTGGCCACGGTGCGGCGCGCCGTGGGCCCGGACGTCCGGTTGGTGGCGAGCGGTGGCCTTCGCACGGGGCTGGACGCGGCCAAGGTGCTGGCGCTGGGGGCGAACCTGGCCGGCATGGCGCTGCCGTTGTTCCGCGCGCAGCAGGCGGG
The DNA here is from genome assembly GCF_006547365.1 of Myxococcus sp. AB056. Classification (NCBI taxonomy): domain Bacteria; kingdom Pseudomonadati; phylum Myxococcota; class Myxococcia; order Myxococcales; family Myxococcaceae; genus Myxococcus; species Myxococcus sp. AB056. The sequence goes on from NZ_VHLB01000019.1 coordinate 115,379, forward strand.
CGGGCTCGAGGCGGCGGAGGCGGCGCTGGAGGTCATCCTGGCGAGTCTGCGGCAGGCGCTGGTGCAGACGGGAAGCAGAAGCTGCGCTGAACTGAGACAGCGCCCCCGGGTCGTCACCGGCGAGTTGAAGGATTGGTTGGCGGCGCTGTAGCGGGTGGCCGCGCTGAAGTCTGGAAGGAACAACATGTCTGACACCGTGACGTCCCGGCTTCCCGGGTTCCACAAGCTGCCGATGGAGGAGCGCCACGCGCACCTCTCCCGCATGTTCCGGCTCACGCCCGAGGACCTGCAGCAGCTGCTGGGCTCGGAAGTGCTCCAGCCCGTCCTGGCGAACCAGATGATTGAGAACGCGGTGGGGACCTTCTCCCTCCCGCTGGGTCTGGGCCTCAACCTCCAGGTCAACGGACGTGACTACCTGGTGCCCATGGCGGTGGAGGAGCCTTCCGTCGTGGCGGCGGTGTCCTTCGCGGCGAAGATTGTCCGGGAGGCGGGCGGCTTCATCGGTG